>JAFACO010000506.1 GCA_023425485.1 Bacillota bacterium | reverse complement strand
AAACTATAGTGGTGGATTTGGTAAAAAGACGGGTAGAAACTATGATGGCGGACAAGGAGCAAAGTCAGGAAGAAGCTTTGACGATAGAAGAAGTGATAAGCCAGCAAGAAGCTATGATAATGATCGTAATGAGAAGCCTTCTAGAAGCTATGAAGGTGACCGTGGTGCCAAGCCTGAAAGAAACTATAGTGCTGGATTTGATAAAAAACCAGGTAGAAGCGATGGCAATGGATATGGTACAAGGTCAGGAAGTAACTATGGTGGCGGACAAGGTGCTAAGTCAGGAAAAAGCTTTGATGATAGACGTAGTGGAAAGCCAGCAAGAAGTTATGAAAGCGATCAGAGTGAGATACCTGTAAAAAGATATGGCGTTTATCGTGATGATAAACCTGTACAAAATTATGATAGTGAACGTGCAGAAAAGCCAGCTAAGAGTTATAATGGTGAACGTAAAGCTAAGCCAGGTAGAAATGATGGCGGAGTATATGGCGCAATGGCTGGAAGATTTAATGACGATAATGGTTTTTCTAAAAAAAAAACAATAAATAGTGATGGATGCACCTATATAAGAGGATGTGGCGGCTGTGATTATGGCGAAGAAAGTTATGAATCAGAGCTAAAAGCAAAGCAAAAGAAAGTTGAAGCCTTATTAAAGGATTACTGTAAAGTACAACCAATTATAGGTATGAAGAAACCAGAGCATTATCGGAATAAGGTTCATGTAGTATTTGACCATGACAGAAAAGGAAATCCTATTTCGGGTGTCTATGAGACAGGAACACATCGTGTCATTCCAATTGAAAGTTGTCACATTCATAATCAGAAGGCAGATGAAATTATTGCTTCTATTCGAGGAATGTTAAAGTCCTTTAAAATCAAAACCTATGATGAGGATTCAGGTTATGGGCTTATGCGCCATGTTCTAATACGAACAGGCTTTGCCTCTGGCGAGATAATGGTAGTGCTGGTTTTAGGCTCACCAATATTACCTTCAAAGAATAACTTTATTAAAGCACTCTTAAAAGAGCATCCAGAGATATCAACTATAGTAATTAACGTAAATGATAAAAAGACTAGTATGGTTTTAGGAGATAAGGAACAGGTTATCTATGGCAAAGGTTTTATAGAAGACAAATTATGCGGAAAAACCTTCCGTATTTCTCCTAAATCGTTCTATCAGGTTAATCCAGAGCAGACAGAAGTGCTTTATGCTAAAGCAATTGAGATGGCTGGATTAACAGGCGAAGAAACTGTAATTGATGCATACTGCGGTATTGGAACCATTGGAATTGTTGCTTCGGATCATGCGAAATCTGTAATTGGAGTAGAGCTTAATAAGGATGCAGTAAAAGATGCCAATGTAAATGCTAAGCTTAATGAAACAAAGAATATTGAGTTCTACAAAAATGATGCCGGAGATTTCATGACACAGATGGCAGAACAGAAAGCATCTGCGGATGTTGTATTTATGGATCCTCCAAGAACCGGCAGCAATGAGAAATTTATGGATGCTCTTGCACTTTTAAAGCCGAAGAGGGTCGTTTATATTTCTTGTAATCCGATAACGTTGGAAAGAGATTTGAAGTACTTGAAAATGAAGGGATACAAGGCGGAAAAGGCGGTTCCGGTGGATATGTTTCCTTGGACGGAACACGTGGAGGTAATAACTCTGTTGCAGAAAGCCTGAGGCAGAAGTACAGAAAAGTTATGCAAATTTGACATACGCCAGGGGGATACCAGAGGGGTATGACATCTTTTTTGAGACCTCAAGACATTTTAGACAGTGGTAGTGCTTGAGAGGTGTATTTGAATGATTATCAGGTAAGCTGAGGATATTCGACTAAAATCAAAAGCTATGCGGACTATACTATTTATGTCGCCGAAACAGACCGAGAGATTGTCGGTACATTTGCATTGACCATATTGGACAATCTGGCGCACATTTGATACTCTATGAACAAATGCGATTTATATAGAAAGGATGTGAAATAGTATGGATTTGAAGTTTTATGAGTACGGAGTTGAAAACGATAAGACAATTGTATTTCTTCATGCGCTTGGCATAGGATCTTTTATGTGGAATAATCAGATTGCATATTTCAAAGACAGATTTCATATAATAGTACCCGATTTTCCTGGACACGGTATCAATAATAATTTGGAATGGAATTCTTTGGAGGATACAGCTCAAAGAATCCTAACGATAATTCAAGAGAGAGCAAAAGGCCGTAAAGCACATATTATAGGTGAATCCCTCGGAGGCGGAGTAGCCTTGACAATGCTGTTAATCGATCCCTCTCTGATTGATTCTGCTGTTATAAGCGGACAAAGCTTGGAAAGGATTTCCGGAACAATAATAATGAAAACAGCCGCTTTGCTGATGAGCCCGTTTCTAAAGACTAAGTTTTTATTAAGAGGTTTAGCTAAAGCGTCAAAAATTGATACCGGAGATATTGAAGGATTTATAAGTTCAATTATGAAAGTAAAGAGCTCTGCTTTTATTAAAGCTTTTCATAATGCATTGGACATAGATTTAATTCAGAACATTAGTCTGATAGAAAATAAAGTACTGTTGATAGCAGGTGAAAAAGAACCTAAGAAAATGATATTGTCGCATTGTAAAGCAAAGCATTTGAATACCAATTTTGAGAGCGTATTATATCCTGGAATGGGACATGAATGGATGACTACCAACCAGGATGCTTTTAATAAGGTGATTTATTATTGGCTGGAAAACAGAACAGTCCCTGAAGAGTTTATAGCAAATAAGAAAACTCTACTTAACAGCTGAAATTGGTTTGCCCCAAATACTGATTTGATTAAGAGGGCAAATGAGCATTTTCATACGCAACGAAACTTTTTCGCCAAGGGGGTTCCAGCCTCATCCGGCATCTTTTTGCACACTCAAGGCATGTGGGGGTAATTGTCGAATTAAATCGAAGATAGTGAGTTTTCAGTTAGCAAGGTGCAGATTTATCTTACTGCACCTTGTTTTTTTAAATTAGTTTTGACTTTGGGTTTACTTACCAGTGTTGATATGATAAGTTTGATGGT
>JAFACO010000283.1 GCA_023425485.1 Bacillota bacterium | reverse complement strand
GAACTATGCCTGGCACTGGCGCTACTCCTATGACTCCTGGCACCTCCAGAACAACACCTGGTACTGGTGCTGCTCCTATAACTCCTGGCACCTCTGGAACTATGCCTGGCACTGGCGCTACTCCTATGACTCCTGGCACCTCCAGAACAACACCTGGTACTGGTGCTGCTCCTATGACTCCTGGCACCTCTAGAACAACACCTGGTACTGGTCCAACCAACGGCCTTTTCCCTGGCTCTAACTTACAGACACCTCCGTCGGGCATGACCACACCTACTACTCCAAGTCAAAATCAACCCGGTTCACAAGGTGGTTTAAATAGTAATTTATATCCTTCTGGGCAATTACGAACACCTCCCAGCAATGAAATAACAAGTCCTATGCCACCATTGATTGCACCAATGGAACCTACCCTGGATTCATTATCCTTACCTTCACGGGAGATATCCCAATCTTTTAATTATGATATGGATCTCTTTGCAAATCCGTTTATTAACTTAAACAATCAATTGCCTTACCAGATGCCTAATTCGTATTATCCTGCATATCCAAGTAACTCTAATATGTATATGCCAAATGTAAATAATGCAACAATGGGTGTTCCTATGTTCCCTCTATATGGGTATGATAATTGTGAGGACCTAGATAAAGATGCCAGCTATATGAAGCAGCTTTATCCTGCTACAGCAAGAATAATCCAAAAAGAAGTTGATAATGAATGTGATCAACTAGAATATGATGGCAGCGTAATGTTTGATGAATATCCAGACAGGATATTAATTGATAAGATTGTTGATCGTATTTATGAAAAAATTAAGGATAACGATGAAGACCCAAGACTTCAAGCAAATAGTCTTTATTTCTTCCCAGAACATCATCACAGAAATCCTTTACGCGATGTAGTTAACTTAATCCTGCTAAATGAATTCTTCCATCGCAGAAGACGTCATCGTGGCAGAAAACGCTGGTTCTAAATAATTTATTATTAGAACGTATTTGCAAGTGCATTTCACTTTTATCTTTGCTTATACAAGAAGAACCGGGAAGTTAGTATTTTCCCGGTTCTTTACCTATAGAATATATTTTACCAGCTATCGTTATTAATAGGAGTTGCCAGTGATATTTTTGTTTTACCAGTTAACTCATTAAAGGTAATTGCAATTTGAACATTAATTTTATTACCCATCGACATTACATATTCATTCAGCATACCGGTATAACCATATACTGTATAGAGATCACCTTCATCATATTCGATTGCCATTTCACCTTGTAATGCATCAATTAACGTCTTTGCAATTTCTTTTTTTTGATCTACAGTAAGATCCCCTTCTTTCATACCTTCATACTTTAAGGTAATCTGTTTCTTTTCTACTCCAAGTTCAGTTAATTTATCTTCTAAAATATTCTTATAGCGATCAATACTTTCAATTCCCTGCAATATATTTAACTGCACCACAATATAATGTTTAAGAGTTTTCACACTATTTTCTTCTTGTTCAACGCTTACTATTTTTATTTCTGTAGTTGCCTGTTTTGCTTGCTTAAATATAAAACTTTCACTCCTGGTGCCTTCTTCCCAAACAGTGATATCCTCATTTACAATTAATCCAATGGAATCTGCAATGGTATAGATTAGGTCTTCTTTCTCCTCTTCACTCAAATAACCAGTTCCGTACTCTCCAAGGACTGCCAGGCTGCTTTGCATTTCATGAGTTTCCGACTTAATAAATGCTTCTGTTATCTGTGCTTCTTCACGAAACATCCGATTAACAAGTATTTGTGCGGCAACAGCTACCCAAAGCACTGCAACCATATATAAAGTTATTCTGGTACGTTTTTTTGAAAATATATTCCGAAACTTATAAATAAAATGATCAAACTTTTTATGTTCCATTCTATTAAGACCTCCAATATGGGAAACTTTGTTAATCCATCTAGTAGTTTCCCCGTTATTCGGAGTTTTATTCTTCAATTATACTATACCGATCTATAAAAACATGTTATAATACCCACAACCATAAACAATTCCAGATAGACTATGATAGAAACACGCTACGCAAGTATCTCCAGTTATAGCGAATTGCGAAGAAATATATAATTTATGCAGCTGGTTATATGCAAAAAGGAGGTTTTCATATGGACACACCAACATTGTATCGTAGACGCTTTATACCAAATGAAACAGTTCATTTAAAGGATGATATTATACTTCAACTAACAGAGGACTTTATTTTGACAAAATGGGTTGCACTGCATCCCCGTAGTGATATTGCAGCAGGAATTTCTGCCTATTACTTAGATCAGGGAATAAAGGTGAGTAAGATTTTAGATAAAAACAATAACTTAGTGTATTGGTACTGTGATATCATTCAATCGAAACATGATGCCATAAAAAATACCATCATTTTCGAAGACCTCTTAATCGATGTCATTCTTTTAAATGATGGTACTGTACGTATTGTAGATATTGATGAACTTGCTGATGCCCTGGATCAAAACTTAATTACCCAAAGTGAAGCAACCTATGCGTTACGTCGACTAGATAACCTTCTTCGTATTATAAGGGATGGTAACTTTCACACTCTACAGGAACCAATCCTACAGGCCGAATAAGCCTTATTCCATCATATCAATTCGTCTAATATGCCTCTCTTCGTTGGAGAACTTTGTATCAATAAAGGTTTCCACAATCTTAAGTGCATGACCTATTCCAATTACTCTTGCGCCCATTGCAAGTACATTGGCATTATTATGAAGTCTTGTAGCCTCGGCACTAAAGCAATCATGACAGAGTGCTGCACGAATACCTTTCATTTTATTTGCTGTAATCGAAATGCCAATTCCTGTACCACAGATGATTATGCCCAGATCACATTCTTTACTTTGGATTGCCTTGCCAACAAGCTTTGCATATTCCGGATAATCACTTGCGGTAACATCGCCACAGCCAAAATCTTTATATTCAATTCCTCTCTTATCCAAATAATCCATAACTGCTTTCTTCATTTCATATCCAGTGTGATCATTTCCAAGTGCTATCATAGTCAAACCTCCATTATGGCGCTTTGCGCCATCTAAAATATCCTGAAAGAGGCTGTTGTACAGGCTCTTCCCGAGTGAAAGAGATTTATCTTTCACTTTTCCTCCTAATTGCTAATTATCCTCGTTTAATTTATAAACTGTCTTTTTCACCAAACGTCCCAGTTCTATGTAGCATTCTTCATATTCCATCAAAGAACCTCCATAGGGATCTACAACATCTCCGATTTCTCCTGCGTATTCCTTCAGAGTATAAACATCTTTTACATCAGGATATAATTCCATAATCTTTTTCTTCTGACTAGCTGTCATTGCAAGAATAATCGTATTTTCTTCTATATCAGTGGATTTTAATCCCTTTGATATATGATTATTCAGCTCAAGGTCATGTTTTTTCAATACAATCTCAGCCTTTGGATTTAAAGGTTCAGAAAACAGAACAACAAGACCTCTGGAACACACCTTACGGTTGCTTACTTTTTCAAGATTTTTATAGATAGCCTCTGCCATAGGGCTTCGACAAGTATTACCAGTACATACAAATATCAGTTTTTGATAGTTCCCCATTGTTACCTCCATTACAATACTCTCACTAGAGTTTGTTACATAGAACCGATTCATCTCTAGACACTAATTACTCGATAACCTGCTGCCTTTAATAATCTATTCATAATTGCTTGTCCTAGACAATCATCCGTAAAGCTTTCCGAATAAATATACTGGGTATGAAACTCATCAAATTCTCTTAATATTCCGTAAAGACCAGCTGCAATTGTGGCTTCATTATCCCGTGACCCAACAACTTTAACTAATCCATGATGATAGAAATCTTTTGTTTCTTGTGTTGCGATAACTCCCACACTGTTACCATCATGCAGCCTTTTCTTTGCATTTTCATTAATAGTGAAAATAACTTCATCTATATTACCCTCATAAATAGTTAATTCACCCTCAGGTGCATAATGACGGTATTTCATGCCCGGCGCTCTGGGAACAAGCTCTAAATCAGGCTCCATTTTTAATATTGCCGGATCATAATTTATCTCACCTATTACATTCTCTAGCATAGTCTTTGTTATGCTGCCTGGACGTAATATCATAGGGTGTTCACCAGTTAAATCAACAATTGTAGATTCTAATCCCAAGGTTGCATTTCCACCATCAAGAATCATATCAATGCTTCCACTTAAATCCTGTATCACATGTGTTGCTGTAGTTGGACTTGGCTTACCACTTAGATTAGCACTTGGAGCTGCAACAAAAACACCTGATAACTCAATTAGTTTTCTAGCAATTTGATTTGCTGGAAGTCGAATTGCTACGGTATTAAGCCCTCCAGTAGTATGGTAGGGCACAATTTCTTTCTTATTCAAAATTATTGTTAAAGGCCCTGGCCAAAACACTTCCGCTAACTGATAGGCTTTATCAGGTATCTCCTTGGCAAGTAACTCTAAATCATTAATTTTTGCAATATGGACAATCAGAGGATTGTCAGAAGGCCTTCCTTTTGCCTGATATATCTTTTTAGCTGCACTTTCATCTAGTGCATTTGCTCCAAGTCCATATACCGTCTCTGTAGGAAATGCGACCAACCCGCCTTCCCTAAGTATCCGGGCTGCTTCCTCTAACCTATCCAAGTCAATATTATCAATATCTAGACTAATTACCTTTGTATCCATACTGCTCCTTGTACTCTATTATCACCATCAGCTCTAAACTATAGAGTCAATGATACATCTAATTTGTGTTCTATTTATGTTTATTAATTCTCCGTATAAATTATATGTTGCAATCTTATGCCGCTACATTATAGCATAACCTCTTAGCAAAATCAAATTACGGTTGTGTTGGGGTCACACTAACGCCGTTCGCGCCTTCAAGTCCGCCTTCTTTGATAAACTGCATTACAGCAAGATGAATACCCCAAGCCATTTTCTCTTGGTAATCCTCCTCTAATAGTAAAATAGCTTCCTGACCATTGGATAAGTATCCGCACTCTACTATTACTAAGGGGCATTTTGTACGGGTAATCATATAATAACTGGTATTTGACTTTGCCTTCCGCTTATTCCCGTCACCAATGGTCTCAATTAATTGCGCTTGTATTATCTCTGCCAGACGTCTTCCCTGGGGCGATGCTTGGTAATAAAAAGCCTGTGCTCCCTTGACTGACTCCTGAGTAAAGCTGTTCTGATGGATGCTTAATGCCAGGTCAGCATTATTGTTATTGATGATATCTACACGATTCCTCATATCAGCTCTTTTTTTATTGGAATCTGTTTCTGAATATAAACCGACGTCATCTTCCCTGGTCATGATTACTTTAATATCATTTAACTCTAACAAGTTCTTTAGCTTTAAAGCAATACTTAAGTTTATATCCTTTTCCAAGGCATTATTGACACCTACTTTACCAGGATCTCTGCCCCCATGTCCTGGATCAATTACTATTGTTATTTGCTTTTCTTCTGTTTTATCCGTATCACTTGTGAAAAAAATATTCTTCATAACCCTAATGGATGGGTCGGTGGTTAATATGCTTGCAATTAGAATTAAGAATAGAAAAATTAGACTAAAATATTTTTTCATGCTTCACTACACTCTTGGATTTAATTCCTTACATTGTATGAAGGGATGATTTGTCCTATTCTTTTTCCTTCAAGCCTGTTTAATCAATATAGTGTATCAAGCCTATTTAATTAATATAGCGTATAATAACATCCCAAATACTTTGTTTTTCTAATCCTAGCTTCCAGGCAGCTACCCCAGCAAGATCTGCTTCATAGATTGCCTTCATTTTCTGCTCAATAGAGGTGTCTTCCTCCTGCCACATACGATAAGTTGCACCATCCTTGGTATACTCGACATAGTAGCAGCCACTGGCTTCATCCCAAACAGCCTCTGTACCATTATCCGTAATGATATTCGCAGCTGGGGTCATGGAATAATACTCAGATGTTATTTCTCCTTCTGCAGTTTCCTTCCAAAGTCTGGTATAGAAGGGAATTGCAATAATAGTCTTCTCCTTAGGTACCATAGTCAAAATATTTGTAATCGCATCTTTGACAAACCCTATAGAAGAAACAGGTCCCGGAACCTCTGAATTAGCATGATATTCATTATAAGCCATAACTACAACATAATCAGCGATAATACCCTGTTCTTCCCTGTCATAATATTCACTATAGGCACTTGGAACATAGCTATCCACAGAAAGAACAATTCCATTATTTCTACATTTTACAGATAACTCTCTTAGAAATTGAACATAATGTATCCCTGCTTCTGAATAAATACGCTCAAAATCTATATTGATACCATTCAGCTTATATTGTAAGGCCATCTCAATCAATGAATTAGCTAAGGCTTCTCGTCTTGAAGTATGGGACAGAACTTCTGTCATATCAACCTCTGCATTTGCATTGAAATCATCAACTGCCGCCCAAACCTCAAGTCCCAGCTCTCCTGCTGCTTTCACGTATTGCTCCGTTGCCAACGAGGTTAGCGTACCCATTTCATCACTAACACTAAACCAGGTAGGAGAGATCACATTGACTCCCTTCGTTTCCTGAATTAACTTCTTCATATTATCAGTAGCATCTAGGTTAAACACCTGATGAAAGACCATATTAATCTTTCCTGCTCTTGTCTGCGCTGTATAATTAGGAGCTTGAAAATCAGACTCAAGGGTTTCATAATAGGACTTTTTCGTAGATTTATCCTTTACGTAACCTTTCACACCATCTTCCGTCATCACTTTTACAAAACCCTTTTTGGGTGCCTCATCTGCATCAACAAACATTAATTTTGTTCCCACGGCTAGTTCCATTAAGATAGGGCTCTTTATACTTGGTTCCACACGCAGCTGTGTTGCTTTCACGACATCTGTATATAAGTAGTCACCCCACATATATTGAATAACCACTCGATTTGGCTCTTTATAGTATTGATAAGTGAGGTCTGAATACTTCTCAACAAATTCGAGGGATAAATACACTTTATCTGCAAACACTTCAACAATTGGGTGATCCGAAGCTACTGAAGTCTCTATTGTGCTCTTTGTTACGGTATATGCCTCTTTCCCGGCCTCTGCTTTCATAATCTCATCCGGAGTAGTATAGGTCAGAACATTTTCATTGTAATCCCAGTAAAATCTATGATTGAAATATTGAATTACAGTATCGTAATCAACATAAACCTTATCCTCAATCAATAACCCTTTATTCTCGTAAATCTCATTCTGAAGAATGATAAGTACCTCTGAAGCTTCTAACGGATAATATTCAGTCAGTGGCATCTCCTCTTTACTCGGTGTCATATATTTTATAATTGCCGATACCACAATTATGGCTATAATTATCAATGCTGTAACTGATCCAATTACTGCAAGTTTCACTTTCTGTTCCATAATTACCCTCCATTAGTATATTTCCGATCTAAAACTTCCTTTGTTTAACCTAAGACCTAACTTCCTGGATTATTTCCAATAATCCTATTCTATTTCAACATTATAGCATTTATTTAATATACAGTCATTACTAAATTCGACTTTTTAGCTGGAAATACGTTAAGAGATAATTATTAATTCGTCGGTTAACTTAATTTACTAAACAAGCCGTGATCCCTATACGGGTTCACGGCCTTTTTTTGCAATAACCTACGGTAAAGACGTCAGTATATTAAAAATCTCTCTTGTTATAAATAGCTTTTGACAGGCTATATGAAATAAACAAAATAACCGCCGATAGCAATAAAATACTCCAATTAATTAACATTAAATTATTCGTTCCAAAATTGTAAGCTATAGATATAAAGTTTATATTAGTCATTGACATAAGGGTCATGCCCCCTGTACATAGGATACTTATAGTTATAGCAGGAACATAAAATCCCAATAGTTTACCTTTTTGATATCCTAATTTAAAAAGTGTAGGAAACATGAAAAGGTTTGAAATCGAGAAAATAAAACAACTAATTGCCAAAACAAATAGATTTTGTTCTATATTCAGGTAATAGTGTGAAGGTCCGATTAAATTAGATATGAAAGCCACCGGAATGGACATTAACAGTCCAAGCCCTCCAAATAAGATGGATAAGCAGAATCTCCCCGCAACAACATTATTTCTATTCACCGGAAGTGTTAAGTACAAAAGATTTAAATCCCCCTTTTCTTCGATAGCAAAAGGGTTCACTGAATAACTTAAAGCAAGATACATTCCAAACGGTACAATTATTAAAGGCGATGCCAATCCAATAAAGAAAAGAAACAATGGCACCAATGCTAATCTTACCTGGTAATATTTCATAGCACGCCAATCCATTAACATCATTTTATAGATCATCATATTCCACCTTTCTGCTATAGTTAACCATAATATCATCCAACGTAACGGGCTCTGTTATTACGCTTCCAGGTAAACCACTTACATCTGACAATAACATCATACCCTCGAATCCACCCACATGCTCCCGTAGTCCAATTACATTTCTTCTTTTATCTCGTGGCAAATCATCTGTACCACCTCGGACAATGCAATACTTATCTAGTAATTCTTCTTTTGCTCCACTAAAGATAATTCTACCCTTATGCAGATAGACAATATTATCTGCTATCTTTTCAAGATCACTGGTAATATGAGTAGAAAAGAAAATGCTTCTATCTTCTTTTACCATAAAATCTCTACAAATATCCAGCATCTCCTCTCGAGCTACTGGGTCAAGCCCTGATGTTGGTTCATCCAGAATTAGGAGTTTTGCATTATGAGACAGCGTTACTGCCATGCCTAGCTTCATTTTCATTCCACGTGACATCGTTTTGAATTTCTGTTTATTTTCTAGAGAAAATGCTTGCAGATATTTATGAAACGCTGTACTATCCCAGTCCACATAAAAAGGACGCATTGCCTTTTCAACATCTGCAGGAGTCCAGTCCTCTTGAAAATATGGTTGCTCTAATAAAACTCCCAGATTCTCTTTATTAAGAACATCCTCACTGAATTTTCCTAATATTTTTGTTTCACCATCATCCTTTAACGCCATTCCCAGCAATAGTTTTAAGGTTGTGGTTTTACCCGCACCATTCTGACCGATAAAGCCGCACACGTAACCACTTGGAACAGAAAAACTGATATTATCCAAAAGAAAATTTTTATATCTTTTTCTAAGACCATTAACCTCTATCGCATTATTCATTTATATTCCCCTCCATTTCATCCAATAATTTATGCAGCTCCGTTATTGAAAGGCCTGCCATATTCCCCTTTTTTATCGCCGTAAGCAATGCATTCTCCGTTTCCTTTCGATACTGTTCTCGGATAATATTGTTATTAATCTTTTGAACATAGCAACCTTTGCCAGGAACCGTAGTTACATATCCTTCCAGCTCCAAATCACCATATGCCCTTGTGGTGGTTATAACACTCACCTTAAGATCTCTGGCAAGCTGGCGGATGGAAGGAAGCAGTTCCCCTTGAGGTAATTCTCCTGATATAATTGAGTATTTCAACTGCTCTTTAATTTGCTCATAAATTGGTACTCCTGATTGATAGGATAAGACAATTCTCAAAAAACTTCTCCTTTCATATGTCGTTAGTGTCATTCTGTATATATACGTTATATACAGATTATATATTGGCAATATTAACCTGTCAAGTAATTATAAAAAAATTATTATATAAGCACAGTACATTAGGTGTACAAAAAAGCTGCATAGGCAGAATTGATTGGAAGTCCTCCGAATCAATCTGCCTATGCAGCCTATTATTCCATCCCTTTTACTTAAAATAAAAGTAACCACATTAAAATAAGACTTTTAAGTATAGAGGGCTTTTAAGTCCTGTGATTAATTATCTGTGGTATACTTTATTCTATTAATGAATTATCAAACCAATTTTCTCAAATCAATTATAATAGTCCGTTTAGGAACGCATCGCGTTTTTACATTTTCATTTTTAATTGCTTCGGATAAGAAGGCATTTGTGATATGTTATACTTATCCCTTTGACATAACCATATAACTGACTATTTAAATATATTCTTAAAAAAATAGTATGACTCTTCATTAATCCTGGTTGGTTCAGAATTAAAAGGAACCGCCCAGGTTCTTCTTTTTAATTTGTTACTAATTGTTGTTATTGTTTTATTATCTGCTTGGGGAATAAAATAGAAACAGAATTCTCCCATAGCCAACCCCTGATAGTCCTTTGTAAACCTCGCCAGTTTTGCTAAATCCCAGGCAGCGCGACCACTTATCACAATCCTTTTTGTACAACGCAAAAATTCCCGTTGTATCCTGTCAGAAGCGGTACCAAAATCAATAATAATACACTCATAGTCCCTGGTAAGTATCTCTGGAAAAACCTCAGGCTCAACTTCTTCATAACAAGTTATATTTTGAAAATAAAATTGTCCTTCCTCATTATTTTTCCATTCATATGCCTCTCGAATTAGCTCCATATCTTGATTCGAGTTACATTCCAGGATAGCCGTTTTTCTTCCAAGCTCTCCGCCAAAGTAAAAGGCAAGCATCAAAGCAGTGTGAGTCACTCCTACACCGTGATGAGTACCAATAATTCCAATAACCTCACGACTTTTTTGGTAATGCCTCTTGCTAAGTTTCTTAAAAAGCATTGGATTTTGCTTCATATTAGACTGCTCCTTCTGCTGGTTCTGAATGATTGTGAAACGACTTAATTTACATGATTTAAGATCTCACTAAATAGCTCCTGCTCACTCTTGCTAATTGTTTTTCGAAAGGAATCTGGTTCAAGAGGAATACGGTAACAATTTTCTCTCCTCATATTTTTAACTATTGTTTGGAAGCATAGACCATCAAGAAAATTAAACATGTATAACACCGCTTTGTCTTTCATAACCAGACTTAACACTTTTTCAGATTGTTCCAGCTCCCAGTCTTTTACCCCAAGTACTAGAATTTTAAGATCAGATATCTGAAACAGATTCAGATTACCTTCCGTTAGAACTCCCATATCCTTTACTACTACTTGAAACCCCGAAGAATCCTGTCCTCTGTTTGGATGACTAGCTTCCATAGTAATACCTTGATAAATTATTCTTCCTTCATCATTACCTGGTATATTCCAACGATTTTTAAGCAATGCTATACACTTACTGTCATTTTCCTCCTGATATAAGCATTGAAACCCATGCCGATAAAGATAGTTACAAAAACGAAAGGCAAAGTGAGTAGTTCCTATTCTGTTTTGGCTACCTGCAATCGCAATATGGAGAGTAGTATTATCTTTTGTTACAAATTGATTTTTCTGAGTTATAGCTGATAATTTTTTATGTAGTACTTCAATGGAGGCAGGTCGATGGGAAGGCTGATACTTCACGCATTGATTTATAATATTCTTTAAATGTTTCGAACAATTTCCAACCTGATCAATGTGAAGAATGCCCTCAGCCTGCTTTTTTATAAGAATTCCACTTGCCATATAATATAATAACATACCCACACCGTAGATATCACAACGTTCATCAATCCTTCCTTTGTGATACAGTTCTGGGGCGGCGTAACCCCTGGTCGCAAAATATGCTTGACTTTCTTTCAGCTCATCACGAAAGATTGCGCTCCCGAAGTCAACAAGCTTTAGAATTCCATTATGAATAATAATATTACTTGGCTTTAAATCCAGATAAAAAATTGGCCGGTTAATAAAATGTAAATATTGGATTAAATCGCAGATTTGCATCCCATAATTAATTATTATACTTTCTGGTAAGGACCCTGATTTAGTAACATGCTCCTCAAGAGTCTCGCCCTCAAGATATTGTTCGACAATATAGGAACCTTCTTCATTTTCTTCAATATCATAAATTATAGGAATGCAAGAGTGTTTCAGATTTTTTAGTACAAAAGCTTCATTACGAAGATTAGGATAAAAGGGATGGTATTTAGAAATTACTTTGATTACTCGATAAGAATTTAGTTTGATATGTTCTGCCAGATATACTTTAGCAGTGCCTCCCCTGCCAAGTAAGCCTAAGATTTTATATTTTTGGAACCATATTTCCTGCTGCATTCTCTCCTTTCCTACCAGCTTTACACATAGAATCAATTCCTTTTTATTATATACAAATTTTGGGACTGATACAATGATTATTTATTTGCTTTAATTCACAAATATTTTTAATTATTTTGTTGATTTTTCTTTTTACGTATAGAACGACAATGGAAATGGGTTGACGAAACATCCCGATTTCAGGCACCTATTCCTATAAATTTCATATCTATGTGTATTGACTTTGCTTATTATTTAAATTATACTTTTTTTACACCATTGGGCGATACACGCTGGTCGTGTATTCTTTCCTCTTTAGTATAGAAAGGGGTGTATTGTATGAAGATAGAAAAAATCAGTGATAATCAAATTAGATGTACTTTGAACAAAAGTGACTTGATAGACCGAGAGATAAAAATAAGCGAACTTGCTTATGGCACCGAGAAAGCAAAGGCCCTGTTTCGTGATATGATACAGCAGGCTTTTTATGAATTTGGTTTTGAAGTAGATGATATTCCTTTGATGATAGAAGCTATTCCGGTATCAACAGAATGCCTTATTTTAGTAATAACCAAGGTAGAAGATCCCGATGAATTAGATACCCGTTTCTCCAAGTTTTCTTCCTTTAACATTAACGGTAATGATAAAGAGGATGCCGATGAAGACTCTTATGCTGACGAAATTATAAGTAGTTTTGATCAAATGGACGATATTACCGATGAGGAAGAGGATGTTTTAAAGGAGGATTCAACCGAAGATACCGAAGTTAGTAAGGCTTCTCTACCTAACCCTGGTACGCCTTCCACCTCTGGTGCACAGATTCCTGTAAAACTAACCAAGGTGTATTCCTTCCGTTCTTTAAAAGAGGTAATCGAATTAGCGAATATTATGTTAGGTACTTATCATGGTCATAATACTCTTTATAAAAATTCATTAACATCAACCTACTATTTAGTGATTAGCATAAGCGATCATACTCCAGAGGAATTTAATAAAATCTGTAACATAATTTCCGAATATGGTAGGGTTGAGAAAGCTTCTTATGCTAGCTCCTCATACTATGAGGAACACTATGAAGTCATTGTTAAAAATCACGCCTTGCAAATTCTATGTGTTATGTAGAACTGCAACATGATTACTTACTATCAAAAATTTAATTCGTTTTTATAACAGGGTGAAACACGCATAGCGAGTTTCACCCTGTTTCATCTTGTCATGAATGAATAGAGTATCTATGTTTTTTACTTCTACACAAAAAAGGATGAAGCTATGCGCTTCATCCTTTTAATTGCAATATTAATCGCTTAATTATTCGCCGATCTGATCCTGAATTCTATCCATTAACTCATCTGGATCTAATCCATGAACCATAGCAGCTTCCTCTAATGTTTCTGCCTGTGCAGATGGACATCCAAGGCAGTGCATACCGATATCTAAAAGTACCGGAATAATATTCTGATCAACAGAAATCGCCTGAGCGATTGTCATATCTCTTGTTATAGTTGCCATATGATATTCCTCCTTATCAAATATGTCTCTTAGATTAATAATAACCTAGGACAATTTTTCCTATGATAAACCTGATTGTAATTCTTATTTAGCATAGTTTATTATATTCTAAGACAGCGACATCGTCAAGCATCTGTGTGGCAATTGTATAAATTTCTTCCAAAGCAATAATTGCCTAATTGTACTTGCATTATCCCTGTCCATGTATTAAAATGTAAGTGATTGTTGAAAGGAGGTAATTTATTATGGCATATACTATCAATGAAGAATGTATCAGCTGTGGCGCTTGCGCTGGTGAATGCCCTACAGGAGCTATTTCTGAAGGAGCAAGTCAATATGTTATCGATGCTAATACTTGCATCGATTGTGGTGCATGTGAAGATACATGTCCTACAGGAGCTATTTCTCAATAATTAAAGGCTCACGTACATAAAAGGAGCATTTGCATGCTAGCTGTTAAGCTGGTAAGCAAATGCTCCTTTTTAATAATTTCTAAATATATATTCTATTCTTTTTAGCAAACTTTGATCTCTTTTTCTTTTTATCTATCGTGGCTGCAGCCATCATTCTACTCTTTTGGAATTCTCTGATCGAGGCGTCAAACTTACGAAATCTTTCCTCTTCCTTTTCTTCTTGTACCTTCATAAGATAACTCATCCGGCTAACAACACCGTTGGTGACATCAACTCCAATGTCCTCCACCAGACTTGCGTTATTTTCTTTGAGTGCAGACATTATTATATGCTTCATTAGCGCTTGAAACTGTCCCATTTTAGATTCAGACTCTTCTGTAATTGTGGTATCTTCTTCTGTAATCAGGCTTGTCGCTTCCTGCTCATCCTCCAAATCATCCTCTAGTTCGTTCTCTAGCTTGTCCTCTAGCTCGTCCTCTTGAATTAGATTAGTCATCTTATTGTCCTCCTTCTGCTGCAAAATTGCTTCGAGATCAAGTGAATATGGCGAATCCAAGGTGCTTAACACCATTTTAATTGCCTTTAGTTGAAATCCATATTCTCTTAGTTCCTTCAACTTTTTTAGAAGCTCAATATCTGCAGGCTTATAGTAACGCTGATCCATTTCATTACGGGATATCGGTAGTGCAAGCTCTTTCTGCCAATTTCTAAGAACATGGGCTTCCACATCAATTAGATTTGCAGCTTCTGAAATCATATATCTAACTTCTTCCACTCTTACGCCTCCCTTTTTATGTAATTATTTTCCACTTTTTACATTATAACATAGCAAACATCAATTGCAATACGATTTCACCATTTTCAAAGATAACTTATCGACATAAAAAGGGGAAACCCCAAAGAAGTTTCCCCTTTTCTACAGCAAATATTACCGCTCTAAATTTGCAAATTTTGTATACTGTGACTGCCAAGCAAGCTTAACCGTTCCTACCGGACCATTTCTCTGCTTACCAATAATAATTTCAGATACACCTGGTTCCTCTGTATCACGATTATAATAATCGTCTCTATAAATAAACATTACAACGTCGGCATCCTGCTCAATTGCTCCTGACTCTCTAAGGTCAGATAACATAGGTCTCTTATCCGGTCGCTGTTCCACCGCACGGCTAAGCTGGGAAAGTGCAACTACTGGAACATTAATTTCTCTGGCAAGCGACTTTAAAGATCTTGATATCTCTGATATTTCCTGCTGTCTGGATTCAGATTTTTTGCTGCTGCCAGACATTAACTGCAAGTAATCTATGATAACCATTCCAAGATTTTTCTCCAACTTTAGCTTTCTACACTTAGAGCGAAGTTCCGTAATGGAGATAGCCGAAGTATCATCGATAACTAGATTAGAACCACCGACTAACCTTGCACTTTCCATTAAGCTTGCCCAATCATCCCCTGATAGATTACCGGTACGTATGGATTGAGAATCCACTCTGGAATTCATTGCCAGGATTCTTTTAACCAACTGGTCCTGTGACATTTCCAGGCTGAATATTGCAGTGGTAACATTCGATTTTAAGGCAACATATTCTGCAATATTAAGTACGAAGGCTGTCTTACCCATGGAAGGTCTGGCAGCAATCAGAATTAAGTCTGAAGGCTGGAAGCCTGCTGTTTTATAATCCAAATCATAAAAACCTGTAGCTACACCGGTTACGCTTCCCTGGTTACGCGCTGCCGATTCTATACTATCAATTGTTCTAAGAACTACTTCTCTAATATCAGTAAATTCCTTTGTACCTCTATTTTGAACAATGTTGAACACCTGTTTTTCTGTCTTTTCCAGAATAACATCCAACTTTTCCTTGTCCAAATAACAGTCGTTGGCAGTCTCTTCTGAAACCTTAATAAGTCGTCTTAGTACTGCCTTGTCTCTTACAATCTGCGCATAATAGCGAATATTTGCCGAAGTTGGTACCGAGGTCACAAGATCTCTGATGAACTCTAGACTGCACACCTGTGCCGGAACATCCTTCTCTTTTAAACGGTCCTGCAAGGTTACAAGATCTACCGGCTTTCCTTCATTATGGAGTTCCTGCATGGTCTCAAATAAGATACTATATTGGTTCTCATAAAAATCAGCTGCAGTTATTAACTCAGAGGCGGCAACTATGGCGTCCCGGTCCATAATCATGGAACCAATGACGGATTGCTCTGCTTCTGCACTATGCGGAAGTATTCTTTTTATAAAAGCTTCATCCATTGGTAAGCCTCCTATAAATATGTGATACTATTTCTATCCCGAAAGCAACGATTTACCTTCGCAAAATTACAGGCATGTGGTTATCATGCCTGTCAACTTGATGTACATATAATTATTTTGCTTCTACTTCAACCTTTAACTGTGCCGTTACCTGTGGATGCAATTTAGCTGGTACTGTATAAGTTCCCGCATGCTTAATGGCATCGTTTAACTGAAGCTTCTTTTTATCTATATCCTGTCCAAATTGTTCCTTTAAAGCAGCAGCTATTTCCTTAGAGGAAACAGATCCAAAGGTTTTACCACCCTCGCCTGCTTTAATCGCAAGCTTTACTGTAAGCTCTTCCAACTTCTTCGCCTGATTTTTAGCTTCCTCAAGAAGTTCTTGTTCCTTCTTTGCCTGCGCTGCCTTCTGGTTATTTAATTCATATAAATTCTGCTTGGTTGCTTCTAATCCAAGCTTTTTTGGTAAAATAAAATTTCTGGCATAACCATCGCTCACCTTAACAGTTTCACCCTTCTTGCCAAGAGCTTTTACATCCTGTAATAAAATAATATCCATTGTTACCTCCAATTCGCCGTATTAATACGGCATTCATATTAATTATAGGTCCCCTTCTGCTTGCATACTGCTAAGAGTAACCTTAATTTTTGCCATTGCTTCCTGTATTGTTATATTCTCTAATTGGGTACCTGCAACACTCAAATGTCCGCCACCACCTAGTTTTTCCATGATGATCTGTACATTAGCTTCATCGATTGATCTTGCGCTAACATATATTTTATCGTTATATTCCGTAAGAACAAATGTCGCTTTAATATCTGTAATGTTTAATAATTCATTAGCTACCTGTGCACCAAGAATCATTGGGCTATCCACGGAAGAGCTGGCACATACCGCAAGCGCATAATGTTTTAAATAGATTTCCGTACTGCTGATGGCATCTGCTTTAATTTTAAACTCGGTCATTTCACTACGGAAACCTTTGCGTATTCTAGTAACATCTGCACCACTTCTGCGTAGATAGGCGGCAGCTTCAAAGGTTCTAACTCCAGCCTTTGTCAGGAAATTATTTGTATCTATCATAATACCTGCATACAGCGCATCTGCTTCTACCGGCCTAAGCTTAAGATTACCACCAATGTATTGCATAATCTCGGCTATCATTTCACTGGTGGAGGAGGCATATGGCTCCACGTAGGAAAGCACCGCCGTATCAATGGCTTCATTGGTCTGTCTATGATGATCAAAGATAACCACCGTTTTAGAATAGTTTAATAATTCTGCACACTCCAGATAAGAGGGGCGATTTACATCCACAATAACCAGCAAGGTATTTGCATCTGCGACTTCTTTTGCCTGCTCATTCTTTAAGAACATATCCTCTTCATACTCTGGATTTCCAACAAACTTACTCATTAAGGGGCGTAGCGAAGAAGTCACTTCGTTAATTACAATATGTGTCTTTTTATTAAACGCTTTGGCAATACGATAAACTCCAATTGCAGAACCAAAGGAATCCACATCACCAATCTTATGGCCCATAATAATGACCTTGTCCTTTGCCTCAATAAATTCACGAAAGGCATGTGCTTTGACACGGGCTTTCACACGGGTACTTTTTTCAACAGAAATGCTTTTTCCGCCATAATAGCTTATCTTTTCTCTGTCCTTAATTACCGCCTGATCTCCGCCTCTACCAAGAGCCAAATCGATTGCTGCTCTGGCATATTCGTAACCAGCATTATAGGTGTCAGCATTCACACCCAGACCCATACTAATGGTGACCGACATGTCATTACCGATATTTACTGCTCTTACTTCCTCTAAAATTGAGAATTTTCCTGTTTGAAGTGCAGAAAGATATTTTTGCTGGAAAACAAAAAGGTATTTGTCCTTTTCCAGTTTCTTTATAATTGCATCAATGCTCTGCATATACTTATTTATTTTTCGATCCACTAGTGCTGTTAAAAGAGAGCGCCTTACTTCGTCGATTGTTTCTAGGGCTTCCTCATAGTTATCTATATATAACAAACCAGTGACTAATTTCTGTTCTTTATTAGCCTTATGCAATACTGTTATCTCTGTTTCATCATATAGATATAAAGCGATTAAAGCATTTCTGTCCTCCCAGATATGTTCTCCTTCTTGAAGATTCCACACACTTTCATCATCAAAATCCGGTGCAATCACTTTTCTAAGCAATACCTTATAATTGCGTCCATGAAGAACAATGTGTAAGATTTCATCCTTTTCCTTGGTCGGGAGCACTTCCTCTGTGATCTCTGGGATTACGTTAGAAATAGAACGCCTTGCAGCACTTCTCTCTTGAATAATATCCATGAACTCATCGTTACCCCATTGCAGTCTACCCTCGATATCAAGGATTGCATAAGGCAGATGCAGCTCTTTTAGTAATCGTTTTTGAACCTGTCCAAAATCCATAGCATAGCGCACTAATTCAGTGGCTAGTTTATTACGTTTTGTAAAATAAATTGCGCAGGCAATAAAAAAGTACAGGAAAGTAAAGCCAGTCATTATCACCCCGGCTTTTCGATTAACGATATAAATAAACAAATTCATGCCCAGTAAAAGCAAGGTCATAAGAACCGGCCAAAATAAATACGCTCTTAATGCACCTCTAAGCCTTAACTTTCTATTCATAAAAGGCGTCTCCTTATGGATTTCATGATGCACTACAATCAATTTCCTGTAAATTATAATTTACAAAAGTATAAACTATAGTATATCATTAAATTTTAAATATTAAAAGTAAAAATTGGCGGTATCGATATCCGCTTTAATTATTATGGACCACTCTATTATAGTTTCTCAATAGTCAATTATGTTTTCCAGCCTTAGAGGTTGGGTCCAGTGCATCTCTTAATGCATCTCCAATAAAGCTTATGGACATTACCAAAATTATTATTAAGGCTCCTGCTGGCATCCACAACCACGGCTTTGAGGTTAAAACCGTTAGAGACTGTGCTCCGTTAAGCATATTTCCCAGGCTTGCTGTGGGTGGCTGAACTCCCATTCCAAGAAAGCTAAGGGCTGCTTCATCCAACATTGACAGGGCAACAACAGAAGTTGCGTAGACTAATATTGGAGCAATGGTATTTGGCAGAATTTCAGAAAAAAGTATGTGCCTTTTTGGCATACCTGCAACAATATTACCCTTTACAAAATTCGTTTCACGCAAACTCAATACATTGCCCCTAACCAATCTGGCAATGCCCGGCCAATCTACAAATCCAAGGATTAAAATAATATTCCATAACCCCGGTTCAAAAATCGCTGCTGCCACAAGCACCAGTAAAATATATGGAAATGACATAACCATGTCAGTAAAGCGCATGATTACCATATCAATTGCCCCGCCAAAATATCCGGAAACCAAACCTAGAATCACGCCGATTACAGTGGATATAACCGTGGATAATACTCCTACCAATAATGAAATTCTTGTTGCATATAAAAGTCTGGTTAAAACATCTCTTCCAATCTGATCCGTCCCTAAAATAAATTTCTTGCTGGGAGCCCCACTGAATGGCCCAACAATTTCTGTGGGACTATAAGGTGCAATCAAGGGTGCTAGTAAAGCTGCAGCCACAATGATTCCAAGTACAATAGTGCTAAAGAGCGCTAGATGATGACGACGAAAGCGTCGCCAGACGGTTCTAACATATGTTTCACTTTCTAAATTGTATTTCCCAGGCATATTGGTTCCCCTTGTCTTTTCTATCTCAATTTAATCACAATTCTTAATAATCCAAAATTTCATAGCAGTAAAACTTAGTTTTTACTTAATGATATTACTTTTTAAGTTATTTGCTAAAGCTTAGCAGCAAATTATTAACTTCGAGTTTTAATTTATTTATACTGAATTGTCGGATCAACCACTGCATACAGGATATCCGTAAGTAAATTAGCCAGCAGCACTACAATTGCAGACAATAGACAAACTCCCATAATAACGGGATAATCACGATTAATAATCGCACTCATAGTCATTAAACCAAGACCGGGCCAGGAAAATACCTGTTCAATAATCACAGCCCCACCAAAAAGCAAAGGAATCTGCATGCCTACTACAGTGACAATCGAGATTAAAGCATTTCGAACAGCATGTTTATAAATAACAAGGAAATTACCAATCCCCTTTGCACGGGCAGTACGAAGATAATCCTGTTGTAATATCTCAAGCATTGCACTTCTGATATAACGTATATTTGTTCCAGCCATGGAAGTTGCAAGAACAATTACCGGCATTACCATATGTTTCGCCACATCAGCAATACCTCCGCCCGTTCCAAGTGAGGTCATACCACTGGAAGGCAGCCAGCCAAGCTTAATTGTAAACAAATAAATTAATAAAAGAGAGAGAAAGAAACCCGGAATACTTGTGCCAATAAAGGACAGGGTAACCACAGAGTAATCTCTTTTGGAGTATTGATGGGTCGCACTAAAAATTCCTGCGGGTACAGCAATCACCATACTAACAATTAGTGATACACCCATTAACAATAAGGTCGGTCCAATATGGGAACCTATCATCTCAGCAACGGGTTGAAAACTCTTAATGGAATAACCAAGATTGCCTTGTAATAGCTGTTTCAGCCAGACAAAGTATTGCACATAGATTGGCTGGTCTAAACCAAGTGCAATTGCTTTTGCCTCTAAGGCAGCCTCTGAGACCCTCGGACCCTGAAGCATGGCAAGAGGACTACCTGCCATGCACATGATGGCATAATCGATAATCGTGATACCTATTAGTACTGGCACAGCAATGATTAAGCGTTTTATGATATATTTTATCATTCCCTGTGCTCTCCTTTCAAAAATGGCATAACATCACAAGCTACCAGGTGGGAGCTTCCTTCCGTCCTTGGTATTAGCATGGGTTCCACCTGCTTACAGTGTTCGGTAGCATATTTGCATCTTGTATGAAAACGACAACCCGAAGGCGGATTTATATTAGAGCCAATTTCGCCTTGTAAAATATCATTTTCATTCTGACTTCTAAGGGGATCTGGAACCGGTGCAGCATTACAAATCGCTTCAGTATAAGGGTGCTGTGGATTCTGAAATAATTCCTGGGCATCTGCTATTTCAACGATCTTCCCCAGGTACATTACAGCAATTCGATCACTCACATAATTGACAGCGCCTAACCCATGCCCAATGAAGAGACAGGTTAGTTTAAGCTCCTTTTGCAGTTCTCGAAGTAAATTAAGAATCTGTGCCTGTATAGATACATCCAGGGCACTTACCGGCTCATCGCAAACAATTAGTTCTGGATTCAAGGATAATGCCTTTGCAATACTAATACGCTGACGTTGGCCACCGGAAAATTCGTGGGGATATCTTCCTTTACTATTCTGTGGAAGTCCCACCAGGTCCAGCAATCGATTGACCGCTTTGTCAGCTTCGTGTTTTGTAACAATCCCATGATATAGCATTGGAGCAGATAAGATTTCATAAATATGCTTTCTGGGATTTAAAGAGGAATAGGCATCTTGAAATACCATTTGAAGTTGTGTACGCATACTTTTCATTTGCGCTTCCGTTGCTGATACCAGTTCCTGTCCTTTATACCGAATCGATCCTTCCGTTGGTTTTTCAAGCGATACCAGCAACTTGCCTATGGTCGACTTTCCACACCCGGATTCTCCTACAAGACCCAAGGTCTCTCCTTGGTATACGGTAAAGCTTACATCATCAACTGCTTTGATATCTGCAATGGTACGTTTAATTAAACCACCTTTTATAGGGTAGTATTTTTTTAGATTTTTTACTTCAAGGAGTGGGAATTGTGAATTTACTAAATTGTTCAACGCCTATTCCTCCTTTGTACTATTCTTCTGAATTACAAACTCTGCCCTGTGACACCTTGATAAATGTTCCTTAGATGCCTCTACCAGGTCCTGAGGCAATTCGCAGGCTTCTACCCTATAAGGACAGCGGCTCGCAAAGCGGCAACCGATAATCTCTTGATAATAATCAGGCACAGTTCCCGGTATTGATGTAAGCTTTCTATCTGCGCTATCATAAATTCCAGGCACAGTGTCAAGCAGAGCCTTTGTATAAGGATGCGCTGGATTACGAAATAACTCCACTACCTCTGATTCCTCAACAATTTGTCCTGCATACATAACAAGAACTCTATCTGCCATTTCTGCCACCAGACCTATGTCATGGGTAATTAACATAACAGACATCTTGTATTCTTTTTGCAGTTCCTTAAGCAGCCTCATGATTTGAGCCTGTATTGTTACGTCCAAAGCCGTTGTTGGTTCATCTGCAATGAGGAGCCTAGGGTTACAGGATAAAGCCATTGCAATCATTACTCTTTGGCGCATTCCTCCTGATAAGGTAAAGGGATATTTTCGCATAATCCGTTCTGGCTCTGATAGACCTACCTTAAGTAACAGTTCTGATGCCCGAAGCTTTGCTTCCTTTTTATCTATATGCAAATGTGACCGTATGCTCTCGGATAATTGATTTCCGATGGTAAGTACAGGGTTTAGTGCACTTAAGGCATCCTGAAAAATCATGGTAAGCTTATTACCACGAACTTTGTCCAGTTCCTTCTCGGAAAGCTCAAGTAGGTTCTTGCCTTCAAACAAGACCTCGCCTTTCACTACTTTTCCACCCCTGCCAAGTAATCCCATTATGGATAAAGAAGTTACACTTTTCCCACATCCAGATTCTCCCACGATGCAAAGTGTCTCTCCTTCTTTTACAACAAAACTGACACCATCAATTCCCACCGTTTCGCCAAAATCACTCTCAAATACAGTTTTTAAGTCTGCTACCTCAAGTAAATGTGACATTTGCCTTCTTTTCTCCAATCTTTTCATTGTAAAAATGCAAAATGATGCGGCGAAACGTTACCTCATCATTTTGCATTCTATAGTATCGTATGCTTACGATTATTTTACTCTGTTACATCCCATTTTTCAATATGATTAAATGAGCCATATACACTTGGTGTCGCGTTCACAAGTCTGTTATTTACAGCACCCAATGCACTAATAACATAGGCAGAGAACATTGGAACATCCTGCTGCACCTTCTGGTCAATAGTCAAATATAAACCTCTGATTTCATCGATGTCACTGGTAAGCTGGGTATTTGCAAGAGCTTCTGTTACAGCTGTATCAGCATATCCAGTCCAGCTATCTGCGCCGCTAAGCAACCAGTTTACATCTGGGTATGGATCTACAGGAGCATACGTATATTGCACCGCCAGTAAATCATAGTCCTTTGTTCCAGCTACTGTCATTAAAGCCGAGAAATCAACAGTTTTAATTTCAACCTTGATACCCACTTCTTGTAACTGTGCGGCAATAACACTAGCACCATTTACAAAAGTCGCATCACCTGAATTCACATAAAACTGTAAGGTCTTGCTGCCATCCCAATCGGCTTCCTCAAGTAATTGCTTTGCCTTCTCAGGGTTATATTCCAGTGGAACTAAAGAAGCATCATAGAAAGGACTTGCAGAGGATAAGAAACCATCTACTACCTCACCATTGTCGTTTAACAAGCCACTTACTAATTGTTCTCTGTTAATGGCATATACGATTGCCTGCCTTACTCTAGGATCAGAAACCGCCTCATTCTGTGTCTGAATAAATACGGACTGATTCGTTACCGGAGCGCCATACACACCTTTAACATTTTCAAGGGCCTCAACACTTGCGTAATCTTCCTGGGGAATAACACCCATGGTCTGCTGAACAAAGTCAATCTCCCCTGACTGCAAACCTGCATATAGCTGACTGCCAGTTACAATTTTAATATTCAGTTTATCAATGTTCACATCGCCTCTCCAGTAATTTTCATTCTTGGTATAGGAGATATAATGATTTACATCATAATCAGTCACAATATAGGGTCCGCTTACTACATCTGGTTTATTAAACCATTCGTTCGTAGAAAGCTCTGCTTCTGGAATGCTTTCTATTTTATGCTTTGGCAGCGTCAAAAGATAACGTGCATAAGTATTTTCAAAGGTAGTCAATGCCATTGGATATTTCGTAGTAAACTGTACTGTCTTTTCATCAATGGCTGCAATACCAGAAATACTGGTTGCACCTTCTTCCACAAAGCCATCATCACCAACACCTTCAAAAGCATAGTACATCATAGAAGGGTTTGCCACCACGGGGCTGGCAATACGAAGAGCAGTGAAAACAACATCCTCTGCAGTAACTGGTGTTCCATCGGACCAGTTTGCGGCATCATCAATATGTACCACAAAGTTTAAATTATCCTCTGTTGTGATTGAATCTGCCAACATTGGTTCAAAGCTTAAATCTGGACCCAAATCTACCAACGGCAAAAACATCATACCAGTTGCATATTTGTTAATCTCTCCACCATTTAACAGAATTGGATTTAGAGATTGCAGGGTATCTGTTACTCCAATATTAACAATCTTCTCACCTGTGCTTGCGCCTGAGGTTGGGGTTGTCGGTTTATCTGTAACTGTCCCATTATTCTTATCGCCTGAATTACTACAACCGATGAGCGAAACACCAATCACAATCACAAGTAAAAGGCTAATTAATTTTCCAATCTTATTTTTTGTCTTTAACATAGTATCCTCCATTCTTTCGAAAGCAAGTGAATATATGCTTTCCATGCCGTGGAACGTTCTTTCAATATATTACGGGAAAACAACCCGATATGTTCCATCGTTCTGTATTTATTTCATACCTTTTTTATATGCAAAGTATACATTTAGTTTTTTTAACTGTCAACAACTTCTTATAAAAGTTTAAATTAGTATATTACAGCTCAGGTTCAATATTCCAGGTCTTATTGTTTATGCACTATAAATTCATACTTTTCCATTTTTATTTATTCCTCGTAGCTAAGTTGCCAGCTAATACCATATTTATCCGTAAGACTTCCATAGCATTTACTCCAGAAGGTTTCTTGAAGCTCCTGCTGCACATTCCCACCTTCTTTTAACATTTCATATGCAAATTTAATAGCCTCAATATCACTACTGATATAAGATAAGGTCACATTATTTCCCTCTATAAATTGACCGCCAGGAAAGGTATCCGAGAACATGACAACACTATCATCAATATTAAGTCTAGCATGTATGACAAGGTTTTTTATCTCTTCTGGAACTTCGTAGGCAGGGTCTTTAGGTGCATCACCATAAGTCATTACCATATACTTTTTAGTCTTAAACACCTGCTCATAAAAACTAAGCGCCTCCCTGCAGTTTCCATTAAAATATAAATATGCTCTTATAGACATAACTCATCCTCCTTAAATTTAGTTTTTTAAAGGTTAATCAATTGAAAATGCTTAAAACTTTGATTTGTTTAAACAACTATATTATTTCCGAGCAAAAGTTTAATATGTATTATACCAATGCATCTACACCTATATTAATTTACTATTATAAAGAATAATAACTCATAACAATAATGATTACTATTATTTAACTACCCTTCACTATATCTAAAAACATTATATAAGTCAACACAGTTACATTGGTTATCGTGGGTTCGTTTAACTGATACCTTGGCGTATATTTTAAGGGATATTCCTAAGTGTTTTTTGCTAACCTCCACCTAAAAGAATATCCCTCTATATTATTAAATAAATATTTTACGTTTCCTTACCAGATAATTATTATCCTTCCTTCACTATTGAATTGGAGATCCACAATATTCACAATCAGTTGTAATTCCTTTTTGTATCTTAAGAGTTGCTCCACAATTTTTGCATTTTGAAGTAGTATATTCCACTGCTTTCGCTGTGTTATTAACATTATGATAAGGATTTGCATTCTGTACAGAGTTATTATAAGTATTCACATAGCTTATAGTACTTCTAATGGTGTTTGTATTTTGGTCTATATATCCATTAATATATCTTCTTTTAATCATATTCTCAAGGTTCTTATGTACAACATTTGCTGGTGTCCTAATAAAATCTGCAAACTGCTGTATCGAATGCGTATCGTTTTGTGATAGCAACGGCATATATCTTTTACACAAGCTCGTCAAAGTATGTTTTTGAATTCCTTGTACCAAAAAATAAAGACTTATCAATAACAAACATAGAATAATGATAACTGTTGAAAGCGACATACTTGCTTCCCTATCAAATAATTCTGCAATCCCGGCTATAAAAGTTATACCAAAAATAAAAGTAAAAAATCCTCCAATTATTATTTGAATTAAACCTGTTATACGACTTCTAGTAATTATTTTGTTTGAGTTAATATCTTGAAACACTTTATATTCCTCCTACTTTAAGCAGCTTTACTTCTTGTGATCTTTGCTTAACCAGTAACATGATATCCTGAATTAATTTTTTAGTTGCCTCTAGCTGTGCTTCGCCATCCCCCTCTATCATTGAATGAAGCTCAACTAGTCTAGCTCCTATGGTTTCATCTGTGGCAACCGTTGTTGAAATATCACAGAAACGCACCGCCTCACATAATTGACTCAACTCAGATTTTAACTTTCCGTTACCGTGAATATTTTGAATTAGCTCTACTTTACTTAGCAGTGCATTCATTTGATGGATGGATTGTTTTGTTGAAGAATTAACATTACCTATATACAAGGAACTATGATATACCACAACCATTATTATAGCAAAGATTGCTACTAAAATAAGCTGAATTGCAAATAAATAACGCAATCCATCACGGAACAAAACTTGAAATAATATAGAGGTTAAAATAGATGCACCTGTAAATACGCCTATAACAATATACATCCCTGTTCGAAACATAATAGCATTTCTAAATACCAATTTACTTTCAATATATAGAACCGCAGTTATCATAATTATTTCGGCAAGTAAGATTAAACCAATACATATCCAATCAATTAATTCTTTTGTATTTGTCAAAAGGAAGAATTGAGCAATTGTTACTGCGATCAAAACAAGTCCGATAATTTCGGTAGCTTTTACTATTCTACTTTTCATACTCTTCTCCTCTTCTATAGTTTTTCACCACATTCGGGACAGAATTTTGGGTTACCTGCCACTGCATTGTCACATTTTGGGCATTTTTTAAGCAAAGATGTACCGCATTCGGGACAGAATTTCAAATTCTTCCCTTCAAGAGAACTTCCACATTGTGGACAGGGGGTCGGTATTTCATATCCGCACTCAGTGCATGTACTTGCTCCATTAAGAAGGTCTGCATCACATTTCGGACATGGCGTATAGCGGTCACCGCACTCAGGACAGAATTTAGTATTTTTTGAATAGATTACTCCACAGTTACTACATTTCACCTTATCATTTTTTTCTACGTTCTGTATTGTTGTATCTAATCCACAGGAAGAACAAAAACGAGAGTTAATATCCATAACATCATGGCATTTTGGACACTCTTTGGTTCTTTTGGTAGTTGTATCTAGTTCTTTTGTGATACCACCAAATTGATTGCCAATTGTGTTGCCTAAGTTGACTCCCATTCCTAATCCTAAACCAGCTCCCATTATTCCGGAAGATAAGGCACCTTGATTATTCGCAGCCCCTTCCAAAGTATCAAAGGAACGTTCCTGTTGATAGTCATATCCTATAATATTCATTTCAGCTCGCTTAGCTAAAGCATCCTTTAATTTTCTTACTGCCGGATCCTCTTCTGGCACACTGACATCATTCACATAAAAATTAACCAAACTGATGCCATACTCCTCCATTACAGGCTCGATACGCTCTTTCATGAAGTTTGACATTTCATCCAGGTATGCATTAATCTCCAGTATACTTATTTGTTTATGTACCAGGTAAGAGGAAATAGTATCCTTTGTCTTTGTTAAATATAACCCTCTAAAATATTTTAATATATTGCTTTCGTCAAAAACATTAAGTGTTCCTACCAGTTTGACAAGAAACTTTTTAGAATCCGTAATGCGAATCCCAAATTGTCCGTAAGAACGTACCGGAACGAATACACCATATTTGGGATCCTGCAATTGTATTGGGGTTGCTGTGCCCCATTTAATATCCAAGGAATAAACCTTATTTATATACCATACTTCTGCGGTAAATGGAGACTTCCCTCCAAATGGGAGGTTAATAATATGATTGAGTAAAGGTATATTAGCGGTTTCCAGCGTATGTCTTCCACTACCGAAAACATCCAATGCTTTCCCACCTTTAAATAGAACCGCCTCTTGTGATTCATTAACAATTAGCTGTGTCCAGGTTCCTAATTCACTATTGGGATATTTCCAGGCAAACACATTAGGTGTCCCTTCGTATTTTATAACCTCAGCAATAGCCATAGCTTCTTCCTCCATACCTTATTAATTATCTTTCAATGTTATAATGTCACCATTTTTAGCCGACAGTATATTCTATTTTTTTCTAATTATATCATCATCTTTCTCTTATAACAATATTTATAAAAGTGTTTTATGGGTTAAATAAATGCCTATTTACTATAGCATGCATTTGATATTTGTAAAGAAGGCCAAAAAAATAGTTAAAAATATTTTAATAATAGTAACCTCTACTAATTTTATTGCCAATATTCATTTTACCAATTGTAATCTCAAAAGATTCATAATATAATAGAGTAAAGTTGTCGAAATAATGTATTTTATGTAAATTTTTGGTAACTGACAAGTAATATTGAATAATATAAATTATATATTTTAGGAGGAAGTACCCTATATGAAATTGCCAAAGGGCATGAATATGTTATTTACAAAAAAGTCGTTAAAAAGTACTGGTCTAAAAACAAAATTAATTCTATTTTCCATGTTATTTTTATTAATTCCTTCTACCTTTATTGGAATTAGCAGCTATCTGGTTGCAAAAAATCAATTGGATGTTCAAGGCGAAAACATGCTAATTAATAATGTAAATGCTACTTTACAGCTGATTAGCCTTAAAAACGAAGCTGTTGAAGCAGGTAAACTAACATTGGAAGAGGCCCAAGAGCAGGTAAAAGAATATATGCTCGGCAAGAAACAAGCAGATGGTACCAGACCAATCAGTGATAATATGCGGTTTGGTGAAAATGGCTATCTGGTTGCTTATGGCGCTGATGGTCTTGAAATCGCACATCCTTCCATTGAGGGACAAAACGTATGGGATCTGGTTGATAAAAAGGGCAACAGCTTCGTACAGGATATAATTAAAAAAGGCCAAGACGGCGGGGGCTTCGTCTATTATGATTGGACTTTGCCAAATTCTGAAGTTGTAAAAGAGAAGATTTCTTATTCTAAAGTTGACGAAAACTGGGGATGGATCATTAGTGCCAGTGCTTATATGATGGAGTTTAATGAAGGTGCTGACGCAATCTTAATAAGACTTGCAATATCCTTGGCTATCGCAGCCGCAATTGGTATCGCTATAACCATTCCGTATTCCAAGTACTTAGTGAAACCAATTCTACTAATTACAGAAGGAATGAAGAATTTAAGTAATGGAAATCTTGGCGTAGAACGTCATAAAATTAAGGCAACTGGTGAAATTAAAGTCCTTGATGAGACCTATAATTACATGGTGGACGAGCTTAGAACCTTAGTTGAAATGATAAATGAAACTGCTGACATTGCAGGTGGTAATGCCAAGAAAATTGCAGTACTCTCCGATAACACTGCCAGAGTATTTGCCGATATGGCCTCCGGTGTACAAGATATTGCTAACAGCACCTCTTCACAAGCGGAAGATACCAATAGTACTGCTACGAATGTTGAAAGCTTAAGTAAACAAATCAGTGAGATTACCGTAGAAATTGAGCAAATGAACCATCTCTTCTTGCAAACTCAGGAAATTGTAACAAATGCGCTCACAACAATTGATAAACTGGTAGAAAGCAATAAAGTTACTTTGAAATCCAGTGAAAATGCTAACAACAAGGTAATTGAGATTAACCAGAGTACAGACCGTATTGTTACCATAACGGACGTAATCAAAGGTATTGCAGCGCAAACCAACTTATTGGCTCTAAACGCTTCCATTGAAGCTGCCAGAGCTGGTGAGCATGGCAAAGGTTTTCAGGTTGTTGCCGAAGAAGTAAGGAAGTTATCTGTTGAGTCGAATAAATCCGTAGTAAAGATTAGAGATATGGTAGACCTCATTAAAACACAGGCACAGGAAACAGTAGAAGAAGTTTATTCTGTAGGACAAACCATTTCCAATCAAGATGCTATTGTAACGGAAACCTCCGATACCTTTAAAAATATTTTTGAAAATGTAAAAATCGCATTGGATAAGGTGGTCAACGTTACGAACAACATTGAACGTATTAATCAGGACAAAAATCAGATTATTGATAACATAACCAATTTATCTGCCATTTCTGAAGAAAATGCGTCCTCCACCGAAGAGATATCAGCCTCCATTGAAGAAGTTGCTTCTAGTACAGAAGAATTTTCAAGCAATGTTGCTAACTTAAATGAGGCTTTTGAGATATTAAAGAAGCAAATTAATAAATTTCAGCTGTAAGTTAAAATAAGTATGTATTTTCGCATTTATTCTAAGGGCTGCCATTTTTAGGCAGCCCTTTTTAATCGCACTGCGATTCTCATTATTCCTATATTTAGCTGAATTTCTTTGCATTTGAGCAATTTCTTAAATATTACATTTGTACTTGTTAGCTTTTGCATCCTATAGTAAAATTGATGTATTAGACAGCTAAGATTGGAGGGTGCTATGGTTTATTTAAAAAGTTTTACATTCCCGAATGCTGATAAGGAATTTGATTTTATACTTGGTATTAAGAGAACCTGCTATGATTCATATTATCCTTTTAAAATACTATCCGGTCATGATCTTAATCGGGTTGATTTTGATACAGTTACTATCTTATATGGCGGTAATGGGTCAGGTAAATCAACAGCACTGAATGTAATTGCAGAAAAGACTGGTGTTAATCGCGATTCCATCTATAACAAGTCTAATTTCTTTCCCGATTATGTGAAACTGTGTGCTTTGAACCTAGAAGAAGACATCAGTAAAAACAGTAGAATCATTACCAGTGATGACGTGTTTGACTATATGTTAAACATTCGAAATATGAACGAAGGAATTGATATAAAGCGGGAAAGACTTTTTGATGAATATCTGGAGACAAAATATTCACAGTTTCAGATGAAATCAATGGCTGACTATGAGCAACTAAAAAGAGTTAATAAAAGTAGAAGTAAAACCCAATCCCGATTTGTGAGAAGCGAAGTAATGGACAATATCAGGGAATATTCCAACGGTGAAAGTGCATTTATATATTTCACTGAAAAAATAGGAGAAAATGGGCTTTATTTGTTGGACGAGCCGGAAAACAGTCTTTCTCCGAAACGCCAACTTGAATTAGTAAGTTTCCTTGAGGAATCAGCTCGATTCTTCGGGTGCCAATTTATAATATCAACTCATTCTCCCTTTCTTTTATCCATGCGAGGAGCTAAAATATATAACCTCGATAACAATCCGGTTAGCGTGGAACGTTGGACGGATTTAGAAAATGTACGTACGTATTATGAGTTTTTTAAGGCACGTGATAAGGAGTTTTTATAAGAAATAATTAGCACTTGGTAGTTTAAGTAATTAATATTATCTCTACCATTGATACGAAAACAAATCCTTATAGTATTTTACAATATCGATGAATTCACTTCGGTATCCACCTTGATCCTCACCCAAACCTTTTCTTGCAAGTTCAAGTATAGTCTCTGTGGTTGTATTGCCCATATATTCTGAGTCTCGTAACAGCATTCCAAATTCAGCGACTGCTGCCGAGAAGTAGAAATCTTCAGAGAGGTTTATTTTATCTAATAAAACATTACTTAGGTAAACCACCTGCTTAATTTCTTTACTCGTGTCTCCATCTGGTTTCTTATAGCGCAGCCTGATTTCCGTTATTTCATCCTTATATTCATCATTAATTACTACTTCCTGGGATTGATACTTTAACTCTTTCTGCTCTTGTTCCGATATTGCAACTCTGCTTGGTACAATTTCATAAATTGCGGTAACACTATGACCGGCTCCCAATTCTCCTGCATCTACTGCATCATTTTCAAAATCCTCATCCTTTAGAGCACGGTTTTCATAACCAATTAAGCGGTAGGAATCTACGTAATACGGATTGAACTCCAATTGTATTTTTACGTCCTTTGCAATGGTAAGAAGAGTACCTGACATTTCATCCACAAGAACCTTTCTGGCTTCCTTGGGGGAATCGATATAAGAATAATTGCCGTTGCCCTTATCTGCAAGAGTCTCCATACGATTATCCTTTAGGTTACCAGAGCCAAATCCGATTACACTTAAATAGATTCCACTTTCTCTCTTCTCTTCAATTAATGCTTCCAATTCTTCCGGTGAGGATGGGCCAACATTAAAATCGCCGTCGGTCGCAAGAATTATACGATTATTCCCACCTCGAATAAAGTTCTTCTCAGCAAGTTGGTAGGCACGCTCAATTCCCTCTGCTCCTCCTGTTGAACCACCAGCACTTAGAGAACTTATTGCATCTAAGATTATTCTCTTCTCATTTCCCGGAACAGAGTTTAAAACCACTCCCGAATTACCTGCATACACCACAATGGATACTCTGTCATTTTCACCGAGATTTTGCACCAACTGGGAAAATGCATTTTGCAATAAGGGTAATTTATCCGATTCATCCATGGAGCCCGATACGTCAATTAGAAAGACCAGATTACTTTTAGGAAGGGCTTCCATATCCACGTTCTTACCCTGAATACCTACCTTCAGAAGGTATCTTTCTTCACTCCAGGGGCATTTGCCTATTTCTGTATTAATAGAGAAAGGAATATCTCCAGCCGGTTCTTTATATTCATAGGAGAAATAGTTAAGCATTTCCTCAATTCGTACTGCATCCTTTTCTGGCAGCATTCCATAATTAATATTCTTCCTTAGATTTGCATAGGATGCGGTATCCACATCAATGGAAAAGGTGGATAAAGGATTTTGCGTTGTGTTCAGAAATCCAGCCTCATCAATCTTGGTATACTCCTCGGATGTAGGCTTCGGCGGCTCCTCCCAGCCATATTCTACACTACCGCTAATAGACCTATCCGTGTCCCAAGTTACCGCCATTCCTCCGTCCATATCAAAAATACTTGTTGAATTATCCTCCAGCACATCTTGTGTGTCCTCTGCAGCCTTTCGTTCTGGCTCCGCTTGATCTGTTCCCTGAGATTGTTGCATGTCTTGTACACTCTGTGATTCATGCAAGTAATTGTCTTGAACCTTACTGTTTTCGCCAGCTTTATCTACTAATCTATTATCTTTTTTTGAACATCCGGTAAGAATACAAGTCATACTAAGCATAAGACATAAAATTACTACCAATATTTTTTTCATAACTATCCTCCTCGAGATTTATGCTTTAACCACCTGTAATTTCAAAGATACCGGCCGTTATCTTTGCTTTACATGAATTAGACAGCACAATAAGGAAAACAGTTCCATTTTATATTAATTATTTTACATCATCTTTCTAAGGTATTTCCCGGTATAAGACTCCTCTACCTTCGCTACTTGTTCTGGCGTTCCTTCTGCTACCACGTAGCCTCCCTTAGCACCGCCTTCCGGACCCATGTCGATGAGGTAATCCGCTGACTTAATCACATCCAGGTGGTGTTCAATTACAATCACCGAATGACCTTGGTCGACTAATTTATTCAAACTAATTAAAAGCTTTGCGATGTCTGACATATGAAGTCCTGTCGTTGGTTCATCTAAAATATAGAGATTATGCGCACCTCGTTTAATCTTGGACAATTCATAAGCAAGCTTAACTCGCTGTGCTTCACCACCAGATAGGGTAGTTGAACTTTGCCCAAGGCAGAGATATCCAAGACCAAGCTCTTGCATAATCTTTAATTTGTGCTTTAGATACGTATTCTCCTTAAAGAAATCATAAGCTTCTTCTACGGTCATATTGAGCACATCAGCTATACTCTTACCACGGTACTTCACTTCTACACCTTCTTCGCTATAGCGCATTCCTTTGCACATAGGACAGATTGTTTCAATGTCCGCCATAAACTGCAGGTTTGTGACAATAATCCCATCTCCTGAGCAGTGTTCACACCTGGTACCATTGGCATGTGTCAAGCTAAAGTCTAGTGCTGTGTAACCTCGTTCCACAGCCGCTGGTTGTGTCGCAAATAAATCTCGGATCTTATCAAAGATGCCGATGTACGTTGCTGGATTAGACTTGCTATTTCTTCCGATTGGAGTCTGATCAATATTAATCACATTATTAATCAGGTCAGAACCAAACAAGAAATCATGTTTACCCGGCATTATTCGAGCACCTGTCTTATTAATCTTTAACTGCTTATAAAGAATTTCATTAATGAGTGAACTCTTGCCTGACCCTGAAACACCAGTGACACAAAGGAAAACTCCAAGCGGAACATCAAGATCTACCTCTTTTAAGTTGTTTTCTCGGGCTCCTTGAATTGATAGAAAATAGTCACCCAGATTCCTTCTCTGCTTGGGTATTGCAATGTTTGCTGTCCCAGATAGATATTGCCCGGTTGCAGAATTTTTCTCCTTCATAATATCCTCCAGGGTACCGCTTGCAACCACGTTACCACCGTGAATGCCCGGGCCTGGCCCAATCTCAATAATATGATCTGCGTTACGGATGGTATCTAGATCATGTTCCACTACAATGACTGTATTTCCAATATCACGAAGCTTCTTCATAGTCTCGATAACCTTGTCAGAATCTCTAGGATGTAGTCCAATGCTCGGTTCGTCCATGACATAGAGCATGCCCATTAATTCACTGCTAATCTGAGTGGACATCTTAATTCTTTGCATCTCTCCACCGGACATACTATCACTTCTTCTTCCTAAGTTGATGTAGTGCAACCCGATATCTATCAACAAACCAATGCGATTGAGAATCTCACGAATGATTGTTTCCGCTACATCTCTAATCTCAATGGGAAATGTAAGTGTTTTTAAGAACTCATGAACCTCTGGTAACTGCATTCTACTAAGATCATCCACATTCTTACCGCCAATTGTAACTTGAAGACGCTGTTTTTTAAGTCTTGCTCCGTTGCATTCCGGGCAAATCTTTTCAATCATGCAGTCCTTGAGAAAGGCGGGCTCAAAGGCCTCCGCGGTGGAACTTTTTCGAACATACTGACGATACCAATGCTCCATCTCATGAACATAGCCCCAGAAAGGCATTTCTCTGCCTACAATCCAATTTCTTTTTTTCGCATCTGGTGGTTGCTGCATCAATACAGTTTCTCCCTTGGTTCCATAGAAAAGCAGATCAATGATATCATTCGGCAGTTCATTGAAGGGGGTATCCAAGCTAAAATCATATTGTTGCGATAAGCTATATAGCATAATTCCTCGATAGCTATCTTTTCCATTGATGTTATAAACGGTACTCTTTAATGCCCCCTTATTCAGACTCTTCTCCGCTGACACCACAATAAAGCGAGGCTCTACCACATATGACATTCCCACCCCCATACAGGTATGGCAGGAACTGACTGGTGAATTAAAGGAGAAATGAAAGGGCTGCATATCACACAGAAACATATGATGCTCTGGGCAGGCGAAACCTTCATAGAAGTCTGGTACTTTATCCCCAAGGATCTCAACCTTAATCATAATTTCCTCTTCCAAGGATAGCATAGCCGCCTCAATTGCCTTGGTAATCTGAATATAGGAATCCTTCTTTAGTGTAAAGCGGTCAATGATGAGTTCCATAGAATACGTCTTTGTCTCGTCTAATTCCTCTTTCCCTGCAAGTGAAAAAGGAGATCCATTTACCATTAAGTTTTTGTAACCCTTCTCTCTATATTGTTGAAAAGTGTAGTTATAATCCTCTCCATAGACCTTATAAATCGGTGCTCGAAGCTCTATTACCGTTCCTAGTGGCAAAGACGTAATACGTTCTGCTATCTGGGCTGCTGACAATTGTTTTAAGGGTTGGTCGCATTCTGGACACTTTCCCACACCTGCAGTCGCATACAAAAGTCTTAAGTAATCGTTAATATCCGTCACTGTGCCCACGGTGGAACGTGGATTATTATTTCCTTTCTTCTGCTCAATTGCAATGACTGGCGATAAACCTCTTACATAATCCACCTTTGCTTTTTTGAGCTGACTAATACGACTTTTTGCAAAATTAGAAATCGAATCAAGAAATCTTCTCTGTCCCTCTCCGTATATAACATCAAATGCCAAGGATGATTTTCCCGAACCCGAAACTCCTGTGATTACAGTTAGTTTATCTCTAGGAATTTCAACCGAGATATCCTTTAAGTTATTTTGCTTTGCTCCTGATATTTCAATTGTTGAGCGAACTGACATATATGTGCTCCTTTCATATTGACTTTCCTTGGTCTTCTATCCTATATACTGATAAGCAATCTCTTCTACTGCCAGTTTGCTCTTTGGAGTTACTTTGATTGTCTGTGACACCTTGGCAATTACACCCTTATCTGCGAGATAATCAAGGATACCAATGATAAAATGACCGTCTGTCTTAAAGTATTTTGTAATCATCGTAACGGTCTTCATCTCTCCATCAGACATATACTTAAGTATTGGTTTTTTTATGATATCGAGATGCTGCTCCATATATTGTTCTATCTTCTCTATAGCCGTAAGTATTTCTGGTTTGCTGTAATGATGTGACATAGCCTCTTTATAAAACACTGACATTAATTCCGGATTAATAAAAGAAGCATTTACAATTGCTTCTCTTGTAGGTACCTCTCCAGCTAGGCAAACCTCCATTTTTGATATGTGTTCTGCTGCCTTTAATAAATAATACTGTGCATAAAGTGGATCCTCCTTTACCTGAAGCCATTTGAGGCACTTGTCATAACAATGTATCAGTTCACAGGCTAAGAAGAATATACT
>JAFACO010000275.1 GCA_023425485.1 Bacillota bacterium | reverse complement strand
CAAAACTCTTTTGTCTGTTGTAACACCAGCTAACATCTTTTTGATAACTTCCATCTTACCAGTTGCAACACAGATGTTATAAGTAAATATGGCAGCAATGATTACTATAATAATCGGCCATAATGCCATTGCAGTTCCCTCTGCCATAGCTGTTATGCTCTCAACAAGAGGCATTTTAAAAGCAAATACTGCAAGAGCAAAAGCAATTACCAAACCAATTACACATGCTTTAAAGCCAGGAATCTTTAGTGCAGTTAGTGCGACAATCAGCCATAGGATTGGTAAGATTGCCAGTAGAAATGATAGTGTCATAGTTTTTGAATCTCCCTTCTAAACCTTCCGTTTTGTAAATCCCCATAAAAATAATCATCATTTATTTCCAATTGGTACTACCAATTAGTAGAGTAAAAAAAATGGTATTGCAAAGTAAGATCTGCAATACCGCCTTTCTACCAAGGTTTCTAAATTGGTAGGACCACTTATAAACCTATTATATTCTCGTTTGTATAATGTGTCAACAAAAGACATTTTATTAACAAACTTGTTGTGCATTTTTAACAATCTAGAAATATTTTACTGTAATAGACTCTCTTTTTCGCTTAATTTTACATCAACAATATCAAAATGTTTAGTGATTGCTTGATACCCTAACTCCTTATCTCTTTTCACTAAACTCAGTAACATTTCATTATGTGCTTCATTCAGAATTGCTCTGCTATCTGGATTACGTAAGATGTCACTACGCATATCATAGATAAATTTATCAATCAAATCCGATAGCGCTTGTAAAATACTTATGATTAAAGTATTCTTTGATGCCTTTGCAATATTATAGTGCAGCTGTTTGTCAAGAATTACATTGATATCTTCTGTTTCATGTTCCAGCTGACCAAGTATTTTCTCCAGACGTTCGATATCGGACTCCGTGATATTATCAATCGCCAGCATTAATGCCTCAATCTCAAGTGCTCGACGTAATTGGCTAACTTGATTATAGTCAATTTGATTAAGATAGAACATCATAGACATAGTTTCTGAAAGATTATGCTCAAAATTACCGGCTAGATAATTACCGGCACCCTGATGACTAACAATTACACCCATGACATCCAGCGTACGTATTGCTTCTCTTACAGAATTTCGGCTCACACCTAATTGTACAGATAGCTCTCTTTCTGCCGGCAGCTTTTCGCCTATTTCTAACTCTCCGCTTCTAATCTGTGTTTTTATATAATCTATCACTTTCCGATAGGATTTTTGCTGTAGGATTTTATCTTCTTCCATTGTATATACTCCTTTTTATAATTAAAAATATGTAGAATTTGCAAACAAATAATCATGTAATTGATACTATTTTTACAGCAGTCTTAATGCTGATATTTCATGTGTATTAGCACATAATTATCGCTTCTATCATTGTAATTGGAGTTGCCTAAAATTGCAAATATAACCTTAACTTGAACCTGCATACAATATAGTTTTTACCCTATAAAAATTTGGCATTGACCTAATGTAAAAGCTTCGGAAAGATATATCCGAAGCTTTGAAAAACTATATCAGTTCCTATAACCTATATGTGTGCAAATATTAATAAAATTATCTTTATTAAAATATAAAAATTTCAGTTAACTTCTATATCTTTTATTCAAATTCACAAATATAAGCGAATTCTCCTGACAAGTCTGGATCGTCTGCAAGCGGATCATTTCTTTGATCATTCCAGCTCCAGTCCCCAAGACTTGGATCCTTGCATAGCATGAGATATCTTTCCTCGACCCCATCCATAAGATTTATCCTGGAGGGTTCCTCTTTACCCCATGCAGAATAACTGAACTCTTCACCTGTAATCCAATGTCCAAATATTTTACCATACTTGTCATAGGAGGTATTTCCACCCAGCCATATGTAGTTTGCACCTGTTTCATTTGCTAAAGCAATCACTTCATCCATTTCTGCCTGAGAGGTGATTGTAACCAGATGTCCTCCCATGTCCCGGCACTTTTGACTAGCCATTTCCCAGGAGATATCTTCTACAATTAATTTATAACGTGAAGGTTGCTCATTTACATCGTTACGTTTAATTTCTCTTGGCCAAAAGGTAGGATAACCATCTCCAGCATACCCTTCTGCGGATATACCCACTTGAAGGTCTCTCTTCAAATACACATCCATTGATGAATCACTTTTATATTCCACAACATACAATTCTTTTTGCAGCTCATAGATATCATTAATAATCTCAGTTAAACCATTCCAACTCATAAGATTCCAGTATTCACCATTTGTAAATGCCGCCATTTCCTGTAATGCTGTGGTATCCGCCTCATCAGAACTTATGATATAAAGCGAGACTTGGTTTAAATTAGCATAATCAATAATATCGAGATAGGAATAATAGCTCTCATCATCATTCCCTCCTGTAATTGCTATCAAGCACTTAACTCCTGCTTGTGCTGCTGCATGATTGATGCCTTCATACATCGCATCATAGAAGTTTGCAGTTCCATTAAAGTACATTTGATTTATTCCATTGATAAGTAAATTTGGGTCATTGGTAAAGGCACACATTTGCTGTACTATCGTATCAAAAGCTAATATCTCTGCTTTATCTCCTTGACTATAATTCAGTGTTTGTACAAATTCACTCAAAGCTGATTTAATTACACCTAAATAAAAATTACCCATATTGTATCCCTTGTCTATAACAAATTCTATACTTACACCTGTGCTGTCTCCCACAGAGGTCACATCAAGTACCTCTCTGTTAACATAATCTCCTTCATCTATACTTTCATTTATTGTAAATGCATCCGCCGTCAGATGGTTAATACGTTCTCCATTATCAACATCGGAAATATCAAAAAAGGTCTTCACAATTGGATAATTGCTTAGGTCAGTATTAGTTAAAATTATATTTGCCTGCCCTAATACTGGCGTTTCATATTCACCCTTTGCATACAACACTAAGCCTTCTGAGGAAATATTTATCTCCAACCCACGAAACTCCGAATTACCTTCTGCTTCCTTCGCTGTATAGGTAAAGGCAGCTTGTCCAAGTTTAAACTCGGAGGAAATAATTTCGCATTTCTCAGAATTTTCATAAATGGTATAAGACTCCTCTGCCAAATCAGGATTTCCATTAAATTGAAGAATTACGTTAACTGTGGGGAAATGTTTTGCATCAATATAAACCCTTTCTGGTCGCAAAGCCACAAAGGTATAAATCTTTTTATATTTTTCATAAATCAGGTCGCCCTTTGTAATCTTTAGTCCTTGTAATGCTAACAATGCCTGATCATAATCCCCATTTGACAGATATTCCTGTATTGTATCCACGCAATTCGTAAGTTGAATGGTTTGAATTTCATTTATTTTATTTAATGCAGCTTCATAATTGGGCTTCTTTAATAATACTTTTCGATAAAATGCCATTGCTTTTTCATAGTTATTGTCCTGTAAATGTACATTAGCCATATTCATTATTTCATGGTATTCATTCTTTTCATCAATATATTTATATCCAAAGATAATTCCAATGACCGCAAAGACTATGACTATTGGTAACAACAGTTTGATTTTCTTTGGAAAAGGCTTGTGAATCTTCATTTTGATTTCTCCTTGCAGTATGTAATTTTTATATAACACTACACTAATACATTTATACAGACTGTCATTTTCAATGCAATAAGTAGAGAGCTTTCCTCACCTTATTTATTCAATATTTTACCTTAATTTACAAATACTGTCCATCGTTATATTCCAATCCTAATTTATATCTCTCTACTATCTTTTAAGTATAATTCTTTTTATTTCCTCCTTTAAATCTTTACTTATTAGCAACACAGGTTATAATATTCTTAACTCAACTAAAAATAATATGACATGATATAACATCACTGTGGATCATCGAGATATACAATTATAATTTATGCAATTCAGGATAAAGGAAGGATTAATCGTATGTACTATCAGATACAGGATGGAATTACAGAAATAGAATTTAAGGATATTAGAGAAGACTGCCTAACACTTGGTTTAATTTCTCTGAGTGAGCTTGAGCAACAATATGAAACTTTTGGTTTCTCCTCAATGACAGTTGAAGAATGTAAAAATGAAGTGCAAAATCTACACAGTACTTTTAACTCCTACTATAATTATTTATTCGGTGTAATCATTGGCCTTAATCCTGGTCAAATTATTAAAGTTCAAGATCGCATTGGTGTTTATATTAAAAACAATCTTCTTCTCATCGTTATTATTGAAGATAAGGATGATAGTACAAAGCTAAGAGTTCTTGATTTTTTAGGTCAAATAAACTTATCAAAGATTACACAGGAACGCTTGATTTTTGGTTTTCTTGAGGGTTTTCTTAATGAGAATTATTCTTTACTTATTGAAATAGAAAATGATATCAGCGAACATGAGGATAGAATTATTAATAGAACCATAGATGATGATTTTAATCATCAGATAACCACACTACGGAAAAAGCTACTTTTGCTGGATAACTATTATCAACAGTTCATCGCTATTGGCGAAGAACTGGAGGAGAATGCCAGTGATATCTTTCAAGTTGAAAATCTTCATTATTTTAGTATATTTTCAAGTAAGGCAACACGTCTTTGTAATAATGTACGTATGTTGCAGGAATATAGTATCCATGTACGAGAATCCTACCACGCACAACTTGATAATGATATGAACAAAACCATGAAAATGTTTACCGTTATCACAACTATTTTTCTTCCTTTGACCTTAATCGTTGGCTGGTATGGAATGAATTTTACTACTATGCCTGAATTAAATTGGCGTTATGGGTATCTATATGTAATTGTATTAAGTATTGTAATTGCAGCCATTTGCTTTATATATTTTAAGAAGAAAAAATTTATGTAAAACAACAAGGTGCTGTTGCAATCTTTTTGCAACAGCACCTTGTAATTAAATTAATCTTTATGCTATTTGCTTATCTTGAAAATTGTGATAAATATCTTCCAGTTTTTTTCGATTTTTTAATACAACGTCAATAATTACTGGATCAAAATGCTTTCCTCTTCCTTCTCTAAGTATATCCATGGTCATTTCAAGAGGATAGGCTTCTTTGTAAGGTCTCTTACTTAAAAGAGCATCAAATACATCTGCCACAGCTACAATTCTAGCACATAACGGAATCTCAGTTCCCTGCTTACCGCGTGGATAACCCGTACCATCCCACTTCTCATGGTGAGCTCCTGCAATCTCTGCTCCCATCTGAAAGAGACTTCTCCCCTTCTTTTGCAGATTTTCTTCCGCCGATCTTAGCACCTGTTCACCAAATAACGCATGCTGTTTCATCTCAATATGTTCTTCCATGGTGAGCTTTCCTGGTTTTAATAAGATACTATCCCTTATGCCCACCTTACCGATATCATGCAACGGGCTAAAACGTTCAACATCATCAATGAATTCAAGAGTCACCTCATCGGTATAAAGATTATTTTCATATAATAACTCTGCGATAGCTCTTGAATAAGTTGACATACGGTCCAAATGTTTGCCTGTATCTTCATCTCTGGCTTCCGCAAGCTTTGCCAAAGCAAGTATACTGCTGTAAACAATATCTCCAATAAATATATTTTGATTTAAACTAATTGCAATACTGTTGGCAAGTGTATGCAAGAAATTACTGTGTTCTTCCGTATAAATATTCTTTTCCGTACTTGAAAAGAATATCATGCCCATTGGCTCACCTGATACAAGTAACGGAAGAGTAATCGAAGATTTAATTCCAGCATCTAAAATAATTCTATTATAACTTTTTACAGGTTTACCATTACAGTATTCCTCAAGGTCATTAATAATTCTGGCTTCCTCAGATTGAAATACTTTACCAAGACTCGTGTCATTAATTAAGCAAGTGCAACCCACAATATTTTCTGGCAAACCAATTACCGTACCGTCGGAAACCCCATAGGATGCTTTTAAAAACTTCTTATCCTCACTCATTATGGCGATTCCAATATAGTTATATGGAATAAACGGTGAAAAGGTATTGCTAATAAACCGTAAGGTATCCATAAAGGAATCATTATTATTCATATTTTCAATTAAGGTTATAAGTGAGTTTATTTTCTTAAATACCCCATTGATCTCTGTCACAATTGGAATCATCTTCTGTCTCGTTGGTAACTCTAGATAACTACTCTGATTACTCAACCCAATCTCATCCAACCCTTTGTACAGCTGCCTAAGTGGTAGTAATAAATGCCGCTGGAGCTGATATAGGGATATAAATATTACTAATGCCAATAAGCCGATTAAAATAAATGCTACTCGCTGGAGTTCCCGATCTTTCATAAGTGAATACTCTAGCAGCTCATTTAATAAATCTTCACAGCTTTGTAAAAGTTTTTGATTATTTTTATTAATAAATTTTACTGCATTTTCTAAGTCTAAGGCCTGCCCATCATTATTAAGCAGTACATTAATTGACGAATCAAAATCAGGCCAGAGCTCGTCAATTTCTGCGAGGGCAACTGACGATTTTAATAAATCTGTATTCAGGTGCAGCTGATAACCATTAATTATGACTTTATCCTTATGTACCTCTTTCAACATCCCTGTAAAACCATCTCTAGCTTCAACCATTTCTTCTCTGGTCATCTCTATCTCTTGCTCAATTTCAGCAGTAGATAGCATGGAAAAAGGGGATGGCTTCTGCATAAGTATATACAGATGATTGACAGTTTTACTAATCTGTTGGGTGTACATTCTCTGTTTGCCAAAGACATTCATCATTAATTTATCTTCATGTGCATTTTGTCTTGTTTGATACAGAAGCAGTAAAAAGAAAACAAGTATTATAAAAATAGCTGATACTATGATATAGATTCTCTTTTTAACCGGCATCAATATCGCTGGTTTTCTTTTGTTCATTACACTTCCTCCAAATAACGGAAACCTTACTTATTGTATAACTTCATATACCCTTATATTAGGTGATGTCTCATCCCGTGTCAAACGGTTTTCTATTGTTTGCTTTAATTACCAATCCACTAGATTTTACAATCTATCTACACATTACATTCATCGTTATCGTTCCCATTTATCACATAATGAATTAATTTGGCTTAGGAATTTAGCAAGATCCTTGTTTGCTCCGCCCTTATTATGTTGGATCACCACTTCAAGACGTTTTCCCGCATTGACCAGTCGATCATAAACAGCATTGTGTTTCCCTTGCTCGTCTCTGCTCTTTGCTTCAGCAGGGATTATCTTTCCTTCCACTACATTTTCATTCCTAAGAAGATCAAATACACTTCCGCTATAGGGTGCAATTGCAGGATAACCCAGTTCATCGTTAATGTATTTTGTAAAGCCCTGACACACCTGATCTTCGCCATGTACCACAAAAACTCGTTGTGGCTTTTTCTCAAAGCTGGTTAACCATTTTATAAGCCCGTCCTTATCTGCATGCCCACTAATTCCGGATAATCGATGTATCTGTGCTGCTACCTGAATCGTCTCACCAAATAATTTCACCTCTGTTGCGCCATCCTGTAAGGTTCTGCCTAAGGTACCCTCTGATTGATGCCCAACAAACATAATGGTACTATCTTCTCTCCATAGATTATGCTTTAAGTGATGACGGATTCTTCCTGCATCACACATACCTGAAGCAGAAATAATAATTTTAGGTTCCTCGATAAAGTTAATTGCTTTTGATTCATCTGGAGTAATGGCAGTTACAAGTCCTGGAAAAGCGAGTGGATTTACTCCCTTTTTCACAACCTCCATCGCTTCGGAATCAAAATATCCACTCATAAATTTGTGAAATATTTCAGTTGCTTCTACTGCCAATGGGCTATCTATATAAACTTTAAATCCATCATGCCCATGGATTCGATTTTCTTCTTTTATTTTGCGGATATAGTATAGTAGTACTTGTGTTCTTCCCACTGCAAAAGAAGGAATAACCAGATTGCCACCTCGGTCCAAAGTTGACTGTATAATCTCTGTGAACTCGCTTACATAATCCGGAGCAGCCTCATGATTACGGTCCCCATAGGTAGACTCCATGACAACATAATCTGCATCCTTAATATACTGTGGATCGTTGATTAATGGTTGATTAAGGTTACCAATATCCCCAGAGAATACTATTTTCTTGGTCACCCCTTGTTCTGTTATCCACACTTCAATACTAGCCGAACCCAGCAAATGGCCTACATCAATAAAGCGTACCTTAATTCCATCAAAGACCTCAAATATTTCATTATACTCGTGAGCTGCAAATTGACGGATTGTTGCCATGGCATCTTCCATATTATAAATTGGTATCGCCAGATTATCACCAGAACGTTTTCTTTTTCTATTCTTCCATTCCGCTTCAGCAATCTGTATATGAGCACTATCCCTTAACATAATACTGCACAGAGAGCTGGTGGCACTTGTAGCATGTATCTTTCCTCGAAATCCTTCACTATGCAACAAAGGTAATTTACCTGCATGATCCATATGTGCATGTGTTAGTAATACGGCATCAATATTAGCAGAAGCAACTGGTATCTGTTGATTTTCAAAAACATCTTTTCCCTGTTCCATACCACAATCTATCAATATTTTTTTATTATTTGCTTCCAGATAGAAGCAGCTGCCGGTTACCTCGTGGGTGGCTCCTATAAATGTTAACCTCATGGTCAACCTCCTTGTTCTCTAGTAACTTGTATTATTAACCTATTTTAACTCAAAAATGTCTTTCATCACAAAAAGTCATGACTAATAATATAACTTATCTTAAGAAAAAAGATGCATTTTATCCTCATTTACGTCTTAAATTTTTAATTCATATTCTTGTGTCTGCATCTATTCTTAATGATTCAACAATCTTCTGCAACGACTTATTATACGTAAAATTATCCAGATGATTATATGGGTACAAATATTACGTTCGATATCCCATTCACCTAAACTCCAAAAAATAAATTGCATGCAGTAGCCGAATTGTTATAAAAGCAATTCGATTTCTGCATGCATTCATTGTCGATTTTATAATTCAGTTTTCCATAATCCGTGGATATTACAGTATTCAAATACTGCTACCACTTCATCATTATCGAGTGCAAAAGTCGCCTTTGGTTCGTCACCAGGTGAAAGACACTTTCTTTGTCCGCCATTCTTGGTCTGAAGATAAATCCACTGAATATAGTGCTTCTCCTCCATTGGATGAGTTACGCTACCAACTTCAACTGTAACGCTATTGCCATCCACTGTAACTACTGGCACATGTTTTTCTGTAGAGGCTTCCACTGTATTAGCCACTAATTCTTCCATCTCTTCACCACAGCATACAACACGAGCACCTGAGCTTTGGATCATACCAATCAAATTTCCGCAATGCTTACATCTGTAAAACTTATGTTCTTTACACATCGGCATCTCTCCTTGTCACTATTATAATAAAAGGCATAAGTAGTTTGTACTTATACCTTTCTAGTATACTCCTATTTTCAGATTTCCTCAAGATACCATTTGGTTTAATTTTTGAACATCTTCCCGTTCTTGTTATTCAGCTTAATATTTATTTATAAACTCTAAAACAAGCCCTATAGAAATACTTTGTAGCCCAAAAAGTAAATGCGCCATAGTGTTTACTAATTGCCTCACTCTTAATTTTTGTCGGATCAAAGGATCAATCGTCAACCTTATTGCTTTAATATTTCGACTTTATAATTGCATTTATGCCTGGAATATTGCTTAATAAAAAGAAAAATATTCATACTACTTTTCCATCAATAATATTGATAATCACATCAGCTTCTTGAGCAATGGTTAAATCATGTGTTGCTATAATGACACATAGGTTATTTGTGTGTACTAAATTTTTCAATATATTAATTATATTTATAGTGTTTTCATGATCTAAATTCCCCGTAGGCTCATCAGCAAGAATAATTTCTGAATTCATTGCTAACGCTCGTGCAATAGAAACACGTTGCTGTTCGCCTCCTGATAACATGGATGGAAAACGTGAAAAAAACTTTTTATCTAAGCCAAGACTAAGTATTTTTTCAGATGCAATTAAAATAGCTTCCTTCTTTGGTATATTTTTTAGCTGAAGAGGATAAATTACATTTTCCATGACAGTAAGTAGGGGAAATAGATTATAATTTTGATAAATCATTGATATATTATTCAATCGATACTGATCAAGACTTATTTTTGATGTTGGCGTATCCTTAAAAAATACATCACCATTCGTAGGTAAAACTAAACCTGCAAGCAATGATAACAGAGTTGTTTTGCCGCTTCCGCTTTTTCCTGTAATTGCATAAAGTTTGCCTGCTTCAAAAGTTAAGTTCAATCCATTTATAGCATATATGCTTTGTTCCTTATTCTTATATTTGTAAAAAATATTCGTAGCATTGAGTATGGCCATATAATTACTCCTTTGATTTCAAAATCAGCATTACTTGAGAGGATATTGAATGATAGACGGCAATTGATGTTCCTAAAAAAAAGCAAGTTAAAAGAATTATATTATTTATTATGGATAGAGAAAATAGTTCTTTATTGTGTACAAAAAGGGCTATAAATCCTGCTAAAAACCCTAATACAAACAAAAACACTTGTTCTGTAATTACGATTAGAAATATACTTTTTTTATTTTGACCCAGACTACGCATAATACCAAATTCAAGTTTTCTATTTCGTATGGTTAAGAAACTTGTAATAATGCTAATGCAAAATGATATTATAAAAATAAAAGGCTTTAAAATGTTGATAAATATAATATTTTTATTTATGGAAGCTAATGATTGAATATAATTATTATCATAGATTGTTAATGCAAATTCATATTCGGACTTAGTATTTGTGATATCTACATTAGTAAAATATCTTTGTGCCATATTTTTAATATCATTTAACTTGCTGTTGTCAGCGATCATGAAGCTAATTTTTTCAGAATACTCCAGCGATTCACTAGATGCATAACCCAGCTCATTGATTAAATCCCAGGAACAATAGATAGAACTTTCGTTTCCACCACTAAAGGTGCCTATTATTAGAATAGTGGCTTTGACATAAGTTGGGTCCTTTGTAACACCTATGTGGTCTAGATCCTTTGCAGAGAGTGTGATATAATCACCTATCTCTTTGCCAATTGATTTTAAAAAGTTTTTGTTAATAATGCAAACAGGTTTGTTTTCACTTAATAATTTTTCACTATAGTTTTTCCCAAATTGTACTTCTACTCCATTTTCTGGTGAAAGATCATCCGTCGCATCTATTCGAGTTATTCCAATCAAATTTTGCTGTATATCATTTGGTAATATCTCATTGCTGTCCGAAATTATATAATTCATTGTACGTTTAAAACAAACGTCTTTTACATATTTCGACATGTCATACTCGTTGAGTCTAAAAATATCTAAATAATGATTATGTATATGGAGTTTATCGGTTTTTCCACCTCTAATATCAGAGATAACACACTTAATTGGAAAATTATCTTTAACATTTTTCAGATTAGAGGTCTGAATCACTAAGATACTATTTATTTCATTTATTAACACAACAAAGGAGAAGACAATAAAGATAATTGCTATAGAAATAAATATCCTCCTATAAATATGTTTTATAATATATTGAACTCTATACACAAATTACCTCCATCTATTGTAGACCAACGCTATGATGTTTTTATTGATTATATAATAAGCACAGCACGAACCCAAAACAAGAATAAAAATAAAATTAAAAAAAACTGCAAATAAAATAGTGATAGGCGATTTTGAAAATTTAAACGAATCACTAAGAGTGCTTGAAAAATC
>JAFACO010000233.1 GCA_023425485.1 Bacillota bacterium | reverse complement strand
TGAAGGCTGGACTTGGTGCGGCAGCTATGTTAATTATTATTCTCTCAACTGTTACAACTACCTATTTAGATGTTTACTCTGCGGCAGAGAGTGTGCAGAACATTAAGGCAAAATGGAACACTAAGCTGATTGGAATTACAGCATGTGTGAGTGGTACAATTATTGCAATCTTTATTCCCATTACATTATATGAAGACTTTTTATATCTGATAGGTTCGGTCTTTGTACCAATGGCTGTAATCTTAATCAGTGATTATTTTATTCTACATAAAAGAGATACAACAAAACAACGAGCTATCGTAAATGCCAGTCTCTGGGTGACAGGATTTATTATTTACCGTGTGTTCTTAGGAGTTGATACTTTTCTGGGTAGTACAATACCAGTTATAGTTCTTATATTGATATTAAGTATAGTTACTGATTATTTATTGAAAAGGATGGGTAAAAAACATGTTTGATATGATTTTAGATAAGGTAAAAGAAAAAACGCCCCTGGTTCATTCCATTACTAATTATGTGACCGTGAATGATTGTGCCAATATTATTCTTGCTTGTGGTGGTTCTCCCATAATGGCAGATGACATTGCGGAGGTTAGTGATATTACGTCAATCTGTTCTTCTTTGGTTATTAATATTGGTACGTTAAACGAAAGAACAATTGCATCCATGCTAACAGCAGGAAAGAGAGCTAATGAACTTGGACATCCGGTTATACTCGATCCGGTAGGTGCTGGTGCTTCTTCACTTCGTAATGAAACAGCACTAAAGTTATTGAAGCAAATAAAGTTCTCTGTGATTCGAGGTAATATATCTGAAATTAAATTTCTTGCGTTACAAAATGCCAATACACAAGGTGTAGATGCATCCGCTGCCGATGCAGTAACTTTAGATAATTTGGATAGTGTTATTAATTTTGCAAAAGATTTTTCAAAATCCACAGGTGCTGTTATCGCAATCACAGGTGCTATTGATATAGTAGCAAATTCAGATAAAGCATATGTAATAAAGAATGGACATGCATTAATGAGCCGTGTAACCGGTACAGGATGTATGCTGACAGCGGTGATAGGCAGTTACATTGGTGCTAATGCAGATAATGTTTTAGATGCTACAGCAGCAGCGGTAACAGCAATGGGGCTTTGTGGAGAGCTTGCTTATCAAAGACTGCATGAGATAGATGGTGGAACCAATACTTATCGTATGCTTCTCATCGATTTTATGAGCAAGATGAATAAGGAGATTTTAAGGGATGGTGCAAAGATTGAAGGTAGATAAAGTAGCTATGCTATTATATGTAGTAACGGATAGAACCTGGTTAGGGGAGAATAAGCTGTCACAGCAGGTAGAAGAGATTGTAAAAGCAGGAGCAACTTTTGTACAGCTAAGAGAAAAGGACCTTGACTTTGATAATTTTGTGAAAGAAGGAACGGCACTTAAGAAGATAACGGATTATTATAAGGTGCCATTTGTTATCAATGATAATATTGAAGTAGCGCTTGCAATCGATGCAGACGGGGTACATGTTGGACAAGGTGATTTAAGTGCACAGGAGGTAAGAACACGAATTGGTGAACATAAGATACTTGGTGTTTCCGCTCAAACAGTGGAACAGGCCTTACTTGCCGAGCAACAGGGAGCAGACTATATCGGCGTTGGTGCTGTGTTTTCGACCGCGACCAAAAGTGATGCTGATGACGTAACGCATGAGACACTGAAAGCAATCTGTGAGGCTGTTCATATTCCTGTGGTAGCGATTGGCGGGATTAATGAACATAACATTTTACAATTAAGAAATTCAAAAGTGGATGGCGTTGCAGTGATATCCGCTATCTTTGCTAAATCTGATATAGTAGCTGCAACAAAAGAGCTATTAAAATTGTCCAAAACAATGGTACAGCATTAGAAAGGGTTAATTAAAATGAAGAAAGTATTAACGATAGCAGGTTCGGATTGTAGCGGTGGAGCCGGGATACAAGCAGATATCAAAACTATGACTGCCCATAATGTATTTGCCATGAGTGCTATCACAGCGTTAACCGCACAAAATACCACTGGTGTTTATGGCGTTTTAGAGGCATCACCAGAATTTGTTGGTCAACAACTGGATTGCATTTTTACAGATATCTTTCCAGATGCGATTAAAATCGGTATGGTGTCAAATAGCGAGATAATTGAAGTCATTGTTGATAAGTTAAAAAAATACAACGCTAAAAATATTGTTTTAGACCCAGTAATGATTGCCACCAGTGGCAGCAGGTTATTAAACGAAGAAGCAATGAACACAATTATAACAAAGCTTTTGCCAATTGCAGATATTATTACACCAAATATTCCAGAAGCAGAAGCTTTGGCTAATATCAATATTAAAAATACAGAGGATATGGTAGAGGCCGCTGGAATAATAACAACTCTGCTTAACGGTAAGATATTAATTAAGGGTGGACATTTAACGGAAACTGCGGATGATTTGTTATATATAGAAGGTAGACCTATTTGGGTTAGGGGTGAAAGAATTAATAATCCCAATACCCATGGCACTGGATGTACTTTATCCTCGGCGATTGCCTGCAATCTTGCAAAGGGGTACTCCATACCAGAGAGTGTTACAAAGGCAAAAGAATATATTACAGGTGCATTGAAAGACGGTCTTAATCTGGGCAAAGGTAGCGGACCATTGAATCACTGCTATAGAATTTTATAAATATCACCATATATAACAGTTCAGCCATAAGCTCGATTGTGCTTCGCTACATCTCGCTTATGGCTGAACTGTTATAAAAGTTAGTGTTACTCAGCTATATCATAATCGTAATCGATCGATTTCAGTCGTAACTAATTACTGCTTTCTTTCACGTTGGGGCTTTGCTAAAGGAAAATCTCCACTTTTCTTTATGGAATCTAGCTTTTCCTGCATACGTTCTTTAATAAAGGTTGCATCATCTTTGGCAAAGACCCCTAATTCTACTAGTTTATCTAGAAGCGAATATTCAGCTTTCATCTCATTTTCTAGTAAAGTGTAAACTTCAGCTTTTTGCTTATCGTTTAAAGTACCCCATTTTTCAATTGCATTTTTTACGGCATCTTCAAAAGCAGCTCTTTGGTCCTGCTGATCTTTGTTCTTTTGCGATAGTGTTAATGATTCTGAATTATCTTCAGCTGCAGCCGGCATTGGATTCATTGCAAAAATACCAAATACACATGCAAATACAATACCACATAACTTGGATTTAGACATCAGTATCCTCACTTTCCATAATATCGCTAAGAACACTAACTTTCAAAAATAGTATCTCCATACTTAGATAAAAAACTATGAAAAAATTATGGTAATCATCGTCTATTAATCAAAAACCCTGCTATTTGTTACATTTCAAGCGTTAAATTAATATGTTTGTAATATTTTTTTAAAAAGTTTGAAACATATTTAGGAAGTAAAATTTACGATTAAATTTCCATTTTTATGAGTAAAATAATGTGCCGATGGCAATGCCCGTATAGATGTAAACCCTTATTTTAACTGAAAATAATGCTTAAGTTTTAAAATAATTTAATTGGTAATTTAATAGGTTAAGATATCCAGTTGTTGGAATAATAATGGAAGCACATGTGAATTTATCCAGAATCTAGCTGTTGTACCCCTATACCCTATGTGTTACTCTAAGGGAGCAGCAGAGAGATACCATTAAGGAGGTACACAAAATGAAAAAATTATTAATAACTTCAGCATGTACACTTGCATTATCATTAACTGGCATCGTTGGTGCATATCAATATTCATCTGATACAAACCTTCAATTAAACGCAAATAACGTTTCTACTAATGTAGTAGAAAATGTTACAAATATAGAAGTATTAACAAGCCAGTCTAGTGAGGCAACCCCTACAACAGAAACCGGAGTGCTTGGAACATGTACAACAGTTTCTAATAAGATAGTTTATAAGAATGTTGACTTATCAAATTGTAAATCAACATCAGATGTTGTAAAGGCACTTCGTAAGGC
>JAFACO010000216.1 GCA_023425485.1 Bacillota bacterium | reverse complement strand
TAAACTTTTTTATCTTCAAAATTATCTGTTGAACTAAAAAAATCTTGAAATTTATAACTGTTTATAATAGAATAGTTGAGTAGCCAAATTGGGGATAGCATGTCGTATGCTGGCTTAACTCAATTGGTACATATGTTTGCTGGAATAGCTCAGTTGGTAGAGCACTTCACTCGTAATGAAGGGGTCGAGGGTTCAAGTCCCTTTTCTAGCTTAATGGAAAACCTAGAGAAATTAAGGATTCTAGGGATTGTAAGGTAAAAAACCACTCTGGAAGGAGTGGTTTTTTGATGTCTTGGAGTTTATTTGGGGTTATCTTCTATGTATTATGTTTTTTCGTTTAGACGATTAGGAACCTGTAATGGTAATTTTTTTGTTACTTTATATTAAGTGCATCTTTGACTTCATTACCGATTTTACCATCAACGGTTAAGTTATTATCTTTTTGAAATTGCTTAATGGCTTCCTCGGTTTTCTTTCCAATTACACCGTCAACCTTCCCACAATTATACCCTAAGTCGTTTAAAGCTGTCTGAACTCTTTTAATTAATTCTTTTTGTGTGTTAGTACTTGCCTTTTTATTTAAACTGTTTGAACTAGATTTTGTTGTATTACTACTTACCTTAGATGAATATGGGCATACTCCGTTTTTATGCAAGTGTGCTGGGTTGCCTCCGCAATGATAGTGATAACTGCCTAATCCACTTTTATTTTTATTATCTTTATGTCCTCCGCTTGAATCTGTCCTTCCAGAATGCGCTTCGGTCACGAATCCCTCTGATAGCAATTGAATCACCGTAAATGTTGACGCTGTAAATGAAATTATCAACAAATAGATTAATAATAATTTTAATCGTTTCTTCATAGTCTTCCACCCTCCCTTTTTATCCAAACAATACCACATTCTTACAGTATTAGCAATAAAATGGTAAAATATAGGTATATGAACTCTATAATAGAAGAATATTAATGTCAAAAGAATCCTGTCTAATCCCTCTTTACAGCTCATTTGAATCGTATTATAATATATACGAATCGAACAAATGTTTGTTTTGTCTGTTATCATTCTTTAGTATCTCGACAGGCAATACAGATTGGAGCATTATGGATAAAACAATTTTTCATGTTGATGTTAATTCTGCATTTTTAAGCTGGGAAGCTACTTACCGCATTCATGTCCTTGGTGAGAAGAACGATTTAAGGGATATACCGTCAGCTGTGGGCGGTGATGTAAAAAAGCGCCATGGTATCATACTTGCAAAATCCACTTCTGCAAAAAAGTATGGTGTACGTACCGGTGACACAATTGCAGAGGCATTAAAACTATGTCCTAACCTTATTACTGTTCCACCGCACTATGATTTATATGATCGCTGCTCTCATTCCTTTATGGATATTTTGAAAGAGTACTCGCCGGATGTGGAACCCTATAGTTTAGATGAGGCATATATTGATATGACGCATACAGTAGATTCGTTTGGTTCTCCCTTAACTGTTGCACATACAATTAAGGACAGGATACGCGATGAACTTGGTTTTACCGTCAATGTTGGTGTGTCTTCTAATAAACTTTTAGCAAAAATGGCAGGTGATTTTAAGAAGCCTGATCTTGTGCATACCCTATATCCCAACGAGGTTGTGAGTAAAATGTGGCCTCTGCCTGTAGGCGATTTGTTATTTGTTGGTCATGCAACCAGACGTAAATTATATAATCTTGGTATCTTTACAATTGGTGATTTAGCAAAGTCAGATTTAAATATTATTCATAATCATTTTGGTAAAGTTGGTGATGTTTTATATTCATTTGCTAATGGTATAGACCTAGCTCCTGTTCTAGATAGCGCACCTGCGAACAAAGGTTATGGAAATTCTTCTGTCATACCGTTTGATGTTGACCGGACGGATGCAGCCAAAATAGTATTACTGTCTCTTGCAGAAACGGTAGCTGCCCGTCTACGGACTGACCATGTTATGATTCGCGTTGTGTCAGTAAATATTGTATATACCGATTTTAGCCACGAATCCCATCAGGTGACATTAATGAACTCAACGAATATTACCAATGAGATACATCGCACTGCTTGTAAATTATTTGATGATCTTTGGTCGGGCAGACCCGTGCGTAATCTTGGAATCCATACCAGTAAAGTAACACCTGCATCCACAGAGCGTCAAATAAATATGTTCGACATGCATCAATACGAGAAACTATCCCAGATTGACAGTACCGTTGATGGAATCAGGACTCGTTACGGCCAGGATTCTGTCAAAAGGGCCGTTTTTGTAGATAATCCGATTTATCATATGTCCGGCGGTATAAGTATTGAAAAACGAAAACCAAAATATGGAGGTGGCATTTTGTCGTGAATATAGAAGTAGATATTAGTGCAAGATTTAATAGAAAAGGTATGATAAGACCCGATTATATTCAGTTAACCGACACAGAAGGTCAATCCTTTACTTATAAGATTTTACAGCCTAAATTCTTGCAGGTAGAGAAATTTGCAGGTACAACTGCTCTATTGTTCAGTTGCTATATTCAAGTCAATGACCGGATGCAGCCAATAAAAATTAAATATCATGCAAACACCTATCAATGGGTATTGGTCCAATAGCCCGGTCATCTCTGACCGAGCTATTTTTTTAAGTTTATATCACTTTTTTCTTCCAGCCTTCAATGCGTTAATGGTTGTTTTGCCAATTGCTGTTCCGTCATCTTTTAGATTAGCCCAACCAAGCTGCAGCCAGTAATGCAATACAGCAATACGCATAACAGGATTATATACTCCATCTATAGTCAAAGGGGTTATTCCTTTTATTACTGGTAATAC
>JAFACO010000160.1 GCA_023425485.1 Bacillota bacterium | reverse complement strand
TAACTATTCCATGAGCATTGTCCTCCGCAGGTTCCTTATATTTTAAAGGGGTATGCTCACTTACTATATGTTCTAAATAACAGGAAAATGTATTCTATAGCGCAAAAAAATACCAGCTACGGTATTTTTTTAGCTGGTATTTTTTACATATGATATATTTATTTATTTTGGGTCGCTCTCCAAAGCAATATTTTTTGTAAAAGCTAAAGAAGCAATAATACTAAGTGCTAATATAGAGAAAATAATAACCAAGGACATCTCTACTGGTATGTGGATATCAAAGAATAAAACAGATAATTTTACACCGGTAAAAGTTAATATTAATGCCACACCATATTTCACATACTTAAACTTCTCGTGAAGCTTACCAAGTAAGAAATACATATTACGAAGTCCAAGAATTGCAAATATATTGGAAGTATATACGATGAATGTATCCGTGGTTATTGAGAAAATTGCTGGGATTGAATCGATTGCAAATAAAATGTCAGTAAACTCAATTAAAATAAGGATTGCAAATAATGGTGTTGCATAAAGTACTTTATTTTTTTTAACAAAGAATTTTTCACCATGGAGTTGGTCTGTTACAGGAATGACCTTTCCTAACAGCTTTATAATTTTACTATCTTTTACATTGTCTTCCTCTTCCTTCTTAAGCATCATTTTTACACCGCTTATGATAAGAATGGCACCAAATATATAAAGCACCCAGTGGAACATATTAACAATTGTAATTCCAAGTAATACGAATATAAATCTTAAGACAATAGCACCTGCGATACCATAATTTAACACCCTTCTCTGGTGTTCTGGTTTAATTCCAAAGCTGGAAAATACCATTATAAACAAAAACAGGTTGTCAATACTAAGGCTTTGCTCAATTACATATCCTCCAAGAAATTCAAATGCCTTTTGCTGCCCCATAAAAATATAGATACCTACATTAAAACATAATGCTAAACCAACCCAAAACCCTACCCATGATAATGCTTTCTTTGTTGACAATGAAAAATCCTCCTTAATTATAAGTACTTCTGATTCAGGGATGTGCTGCCAATAATAGCAGTCATATCGATGGCATTCTGAAGCTGTTCCTTCGAACGAATTAAGAATAGTTGATATATCTTATGCTGAAAAAAGGGTCAGCATGCTGACACTTTTTAGTCATTCGAGGGTAAGGAAATTTTACCCTGCTACATAAAAAAAGACTTTTAATATAACTTTAGAGCTTAAAGTTATATTAAAAGTCTTGCTATCCATCATTGGAGAATAAAGCCAGGCAATCGTATACGCCGGTTGTTGACTCTATCACTTATTAGCTACTCCCTTTTAACTTTTTTAGTATATCATGTCAAAAATCAGCATGTCAATGGTTATATAATTCACAAAGTTGCCCAGTACCATTACAGAAAATCTGACATATTATGATATTAGGTACAGTATATTTGGTGCTTGTTTCTCCTAATAATACCGCACGATTTTTACAATTTTTGTACCAAATAAATGTAATTTATTATACCTATTAATTAAATTTCAAGAAAGGATAAATCCTATGGCACTCACTAAGTTTGTAGATGCCCTACCAATTCCGAAAGTTCTAAAGCCAATGAAAAAAGAAGACGATACTTCCTATTATAAAGTTGTTATGAAGGAGTTTAAGCAAAAACTCCATCGCGATTTACCCCCCACTACTTTATGGGGCTATGATGGTATGTACCCCGGTCCGACAATTGTCACAAATCGAGGCGAAAAGGTAAAAGTAAAATGGGAAAATAATTTACCCGTTTCAAGTCATCTTCTCCCTGTAGATACAACCGTTCACGGTGCAGGTCCAGATACCCCACGAGTTAGAACCGTCGTTCACTTGCATGGTGCTCATGTTGCTCCAGATAGTGATGGTTACCCAGAGTCCTGGTATACCAATGATTTTCAAATTGTTGGCCCAACCTTTAAAAATAAAGTTTATGAATACACTAACGATCAACGTGCCACTACATTGTGGTATCACGACCATGCAATTGGAATTACCCGATTAAATGTATATGCAGGTCTTGCTGGCCTATATCTGCTTCATGATAAACTGGAGCAAAGTCTAAATCTGCCCAGAGGTGAATATGACATTCCTCTCCTTATCCAAGATAAGACCTTCCAGGCAAATGGTGATTTATTCTACCCAGCACAACCGGCAAATCCATCACCAACCCTGCCAAATCCATCAATTGTACCCGCTTTCTTCGGTGATACTATTCTTGTAAATGGTAAAGTATGGCCTTATCTGGAAGTAGAGCCGAGAAAATACCGTTTTCGTTTTTTAGATGGGTCAAATGACAGATTCTATAATTTTACCCTGGATGCAGGAGTGGGCGAAGAACTTCCGCCTTGGCTGCAAATTGGTACGGATGGCGGACTATTAGAGCGTCCGGTTCCATTAAGTCAATTAATTATGGCTCCTGCAGAACGTGCCGATGTCATTATCGATTTTAGTAAGTTTGCGGGAAAGACAATACTCCTTAAAAATTCACAAGCACCTGTTGATCCTGAAACCACCGGACAAATACTGCAATTTAGAGTTACCCTACCGCTTTCCTGCCCTGACACTAGTACCGTGCCTAGCTTTTTAAGCCCTATTCAACCCCTAAAGGAAAGTGATGCAGTAAAAATACGTGATATGTTTTTTAGAGTTACCCTGGACCAATACAATCGCCCTCATTTTATGCTAAATGGCTTAATGTGGGATGATCCAGTAACAGAAAAACCTGTGCTGGGAACCACAGAAGTTTGGAATATTATTAATTCCGGACTCGGAACACACCCTATTCATATCCACCTAATACAATTTCAGATTATAAGCCGACAGCCTTTTGACGTAGCCCTTTATAATTCCACTGGTGAACTTGTATTTACAGGTACGCCTATTTCCCCAGATCCAAATGAACAAGGCTGGAAGGATACCGTACGATGCCCACCTGGCTTTGTTACAAAACTAATTATGCATTGGGATGGTTTCCCTGGTGCATATGTATGGCATTGTCATATTCTTGAGCATGAGGATTATGATATGATGCGACCAATAGAAGTAGAAAAGAATTGCTTCTGGACAAAATGCAAGAAAATACTGGAAAGCGAAAAACTACTTAAGACCATCTTTAATTACGGCAGTCAAAAAACAAAAGAAGAATAGGTTCCACCTAACGCTGCAATGAATATAAATATAACAGGAGGTGATTAACAATGCCCTGGCAAATGAAATTGCAGTATCTGATTAATCAACCTGTTGGTGTTTCTCTGGTGAATGGTCAGGGAGTTTCCGGCATTCTTTGCAGCGTTACGAATGGAGAAATCTATTTAATTGAGTATTTATATCAAACACAGTTTGCAACTAAACACTATCCATTCAATCAAATACAGGATATTAACCCTTATCCTAGATGTTACAATCCCGGAAGACTTTATTGACATTCCTATACAAAGGAGAACAGTTAGAAATAGAGGAAGAACAGTTTCCTATCCCTGGTTTTACCAAATGGACATTAGGAAGCTGTTCTCTTTACCTTGCTTATTTTCTGCAATCAAACGTTATTCTAGCTACGCTTAGCTGCATTCTACTCTTCATAGCAAATAATTGGCATTCCCGGTTCAATATTTTCAAATATTTTTTTAGCCACATACTTAGGGGCGTTAACACAGCCATGGGAACCTCTGGTCTTATAAATCACACCACCAAAGGCATAACGCCAGGTAGCATCATGTATTCCAATGTTCCCATAGAACGGCATCCAATAAGTAACCTCTGCCCGATATCCTGGTCCTGATAAAACAGAGCCCTTCTGTTTATAATTAAGCATATACGCTCCAACAACAGTGGCATGGCCTCTATTCGGATTACCCGTTACAATTTGACCCTGTGTAATTAGCTTTCCATCTTTGTAAAACCAAAGCATCTGCCTTGTAATATTAATCTCTACATAGGTATCCCCAATTTCATTTCCTTCTCTGGATAGTGCTCTCTGTATGTAAACAGGTTCACGGCTTATGACCTCTCCTTTTTCAATATTTTCCCGTAACGCCTTTTGTTCCTCCTCCTTATTAATCTTCCACCCATACAGTCCCCCTTTAATTGTAACCAGCTTTCCTGTGGAAGCTCTGAATTCTCTATCAACACCTACGGTATCATATTTTTTCCCTAATGCTTTGACATATTCCTTAAGAGCTGTCTTATTAATTTCAACGTCCAGCTCTTCATTCACCACCAGCCAAAGGTTAATTGCCTTTCCATCTAACACCTCGCTTTTGTCCTCAAAAAGATAGGTTATTTGTGCTGATACATATCGATTTAAGAGATTCGCTGTTTGTATCGTTTTCTTTGAGGCCAGAGTAAATTTCGGATTTTCATAGCAGCCTTCCTCACTTAGATTCAATTCTCTATTACCGGACATAATGTGGTTTTGTATGCTGCTAATCAATTTTCCCTTTATTAACTTAGTACCATTAATTTCTTCTTCTATTTCATAGTAGCCGTTTATGTATTGAAAACTTACATTTTTAGGCTCAATATAATTCTCGTTAATACATTTTAATTGTTCGATACTTCGGAGTAATTCACCCTTATTAAACTGATACAAATTATCAATAATATATTTCTGTGTTCCAAATAAGGATATAATCCATTTTGGTTTACTCTGGTTGTGAAGTAATTGCTTCAATTGAATATTCTTTTGATAGCTTAACCCTATCTGCTGCCTGGTAATCTTTTCGTTTCCAGTACGTCCCAAAAGCGTAAGTTCATAGTCCTTAACGTATTGCTCCAGAAGCACTTCCGCTTCTGTATAAGATTTCAGCGAAACATCCACTCCATTGATAACTGTATGAAAAAAATAATGTTTTGCAAAATACAAGGATATAAGGAAATAGATCAAAATCACCACAGAGATAATAATAATTAGTACCTCCAGTGCTTTTTGCCCTAGTTTTTTCTTAATACTAGAAATACTGATCATGGTTTGCTCATTTCATTACATATTTACTCTATCATATGTGGTTATTGTACATTTTATATGTTTGTCAATTATATTTAAGTTGTTACTAACAAATTATTTTGAGGATATCTCTATATGGATACTCCTTAAGATATTATTTAAAAATAATGATTCATTGTGTGCGAGCGAGAAGGCTGGGGATTCATACGAGAAATATATATTCATCACAGTATGAGGGGGAAAGGTTTTGGTTCACAACTAGTTGTACACGCTGAAAAAGCCCTTTATGAGAAAGGTGCGAAACATATCTACCTTACTTCAGATGAAGCGGGAGCTTTTTGGGGTTTATGTGGATATAAAGCGACTGGAAGCCTAAGTAATACAAATCATGATCCCATCTATGAAAAATAGGATTTAGGTTATTATATTTTCTGTGGATTCTGTATAAAAATAATAATTCTTTACATAACAAAACACTATGGGAATTTTAACATTCTCATAGTGTTTTCCTTGTGGTAATATTATAGGATTATATAGCTTCTATTCTCATTCTTTCAAGTAGTTTTTTTTCCTTATCAGCTTTGCACTGCATCTTAAGGATATTTTTCTTAATCATTCTTTACTCTGTTCTAAGAGCTACAACCGGATCTTTCTTAGCTGCCATCCTTGAAGGGAAGAACCCAGCTATTAAGGTTAGTAACATACTTCCGGCAATCAGTATAACTGCATGGACAGGACTTAATGCCGCAATTCCTTCAATATCAACTAATCTTTCAATAACAGCATTGATTGGTATGCTGATGAGATATGATAAAACTACCCCTATTGTTCCGGCAGTAAACCCTACAATTAAAGTCTCTGCATTAAAAACCCGGGAGATGTCCTTCTTCCTAGCTCCTACACTTCGTAAAATACCAATCTCCTTGGTTCGTTCAATTACGGATACGTAGGTAATGATACCAATCATAATTGTGGATACCAAAAGTGATATTGCTGCAAATCCAATTAATACATAAGAAACAGTATCCAGGAGGGTTCCGGTAATATCAGAGATGGTTTCAGCCATGTCTGAATAGATGACCTGATCTTCATCCGCTTTGTCTACATTATAGTCATCTAGATACTCTTTTATCTTTTCTTTCGATTCAAAATCAACTGGATAAATATTAATCCCGGTTGGCGTAGTATCTGCCCCTAAACTTAACAAACTAGCTTCTTTTGCCTCATCATCAGTAAACGGTGCGCCAGTTAAAACATCATTGTCACTGTCTATCTGTGACAGTGCAATCTTTGAATTCTTCGCATTTTCAACTACTAAATTGGTTAGGTCACTTGTATAAACCAGTCCCTCTGAAAAATAAGAGCTTGCAGCATCTTCTTTAATTCGTAAGACACCTACCACAGTTAGTGCTACACTGTTATCGCTTTGATACAGTGTTTCATAATCAGAAGCACTTGCGGGTGTATATAAACCATTCTGCTCTGTATAGTAGTCATCATTATAAACAACCTTTAACAAGGTCTTCCCAACAAAATCACTTACATTATATGAGTCTTTCTCTGTAATACCTAATTTTTCAAAAAAACCTTTATTGATTCGATTGTATTCGTCTACCACAATTGCAACTTCATTTGCCGCTGTTGGAAGTGTGCTTTTCTCCCCTACAAGATCATAAAGAGACAGGATAAAGTCCTCATTTTCAGGCATCTCCTGCCAATAAGAATTTCTTCCCATACCTGCCATCCCTGCCATTGCACCCATAGAACCCTGTCTGCCTGTATCATATGCAACAACCGTATCTCCACCCTTTGCCAGAAGATTCATATTTACACCGCTCTGGTAGGAGATTGTGTTGACTGCGTCTGGCAGTTCATCCTGAATTCCTTCTACATAGGTAATGTATTCCTCATCTAGTATATTCGTATGGGTAGTTGTATTAGCTTCACTATCATAACGATAAATCTCATCACTATCCGGGAACTCCTCATAGGACTGAGTAGCATTCTGATTGCCCATCATTGGATTCCTACCACTCATATCAAAGCTTTGCTCTGTCGTGCCAATGGTAACCGGGAAGCCTGAAAGTGTATCTGTTTGCATGCTTGACATATAGGCAGACAATCCACTGGATAAAGCGAGCACTAGAGCTACGCCTATAATTCCAATACTGCCTGCAAAAGAAGTTGTAATTGTACGCCCCTTTTTAGTTAGTAAGTTTTTAAATGATAGTGAAGTTGCTGTCCATAAGGACATTGATGTTTTTTTCAGTCTTTTCTTCTCTTCTGTTGCAACCAACATTGTTTCCGATTTATCTACTGGATTACTATCTGATTGGACTTCACCATCCAGTAGTTTTATAATTCGTGTGGAATACTCATCTGCCAGCTCTGCATTATGAGTTACCATAATGACCAAACGGGTTTTTGCTATTTCCTTTAATATCTCCATAATTTGCACACTGGTGTGACTGTCCAGTGCACCTGTTGGCTCGTCCGCAAGTATAATATCTGGATCATTAACTAAAGCTCTCGCAATTGCCACACGCTGCATCTGACCACCAGAGAGTTGGTTTGGTTTCTTCTTAAGATGTTTCTCAAGACCAACCTCAATCAAGGCTTGCTTTGCACGCTTCTTGCGTTCAGAAGGCTAAACCCCAGAAAGAGTAAGTGCAATCTCAACGTTTTGTAGAACCGA
>JAFACO010000150.1 GCA_023425485.1 Bacillota bacterium | reverse complement strand
AACCTACTGATGTCCTAAGAATCGTTCCCAGGTTTCCCATATTACTTGGATTTACTAATACAATGTGCGGTTTGTCTTCGTCAAGCTTACTCTCATATTTATTAAAAACCCCAACCACATAGCAATTATCCTTGTCCGACAATTTTGATATTAGCTTTGGATTGACTTCTATATCTACCTTCTTCTCTTTGCATAGTTCTCGAAGATGGTCCATGTCAGTAAAACTAGGATCTACTAGAACTTTGAGGACTTGTTCCGGTTTCGTCTTCAAGAGTTCGAAGGTAGGGAATGCACCTAAAGTATAGGAATAATCCGAATCCTTTTTATATGGCTTTATTAATTGGTTGTTATTCGCTGTATTATTAATGTCCTGTTTCATTTTATTCCTCCAAAAACACTGATATGTTACATATGATAAGAGATAAGAAAGACCCGTAGATCAAATGTACTGACCTTCTATAAGTTAGAAGGTCTAACTTATAGGGGCAGTATAACCTCTGCTACGGGTCTGATATTATAGTCTACTCTGATTGGTTCCCGGAATAAACAAGTGCCAGCATACCGGGTCCTGTATGTGTTCCTATGACAGGTCCAATGTTCGTTATAATGACATCCTTAACTGCTTCTTTGCTGCGAATCAGCTTTTCCAGCTCCTGTGCTTGTGCCAAATCATCGCCATGACCAATGATTACTGTTTGGTTCGTAAGATCAGTTCCCTCTGTTTGAAGCTTTGTAAATAAATAATCCAGTTCTGCTTTATTTCCTCTGATTTTAGACAGAACTACAAGTTTTCCTGCTTCATCGGTGCTTAATACAGGTTTTATCTTTAATGCAGTACCTACAAAGGCTTCTATAGAGGATATTCTACCACCTCTTTTAAGGTAGAATAAATCTTTAACAGTAAACCAGTGGCGAACCTTAAGCTTATTCTCTTCCACCCAGTTCTTAAGTTCTTCTAACTCCATTCCGCTCTTCTTTTTCATTGCTGCTTGTAATACAAGTAGACCTTCTCCTACAGAAGCACAAAGTGAGTCAACGCAGTAGATCTTCTGATTTGGATAATCATCTGCCAATTCCTGTTTTGCTAATTGAGCAGCTTGAAAGGTTCCACTTAATCCAGAGGAAAAGCCTATGTAAATGATATCTTTCCCTGATTTTAGTATATCTCCAAAAAATTCGATAAATTTGATTGGCGTTATTTGTGAGGTATGTGAAGTTGCACCATTTTTTAATTTTGAATAAAAGTCAGCTATATTTAGTTCCCTTTCATCTGGATAGTGAGTGTATTCCGCATCATCAATACTTACCCCCATTGGAATTACAGAAATCTCATGTTCTTCAATTATATTTATAGGTAAATCTAATGTTGCATCACTTACAATTACATATTCATTCATCATTATAAACTCCTTATATAATCTCTACGGATTCTCACTTTTATAACCCCTAACTCCCACGAAAGAAATAACTCGTATTATTCATTTTACTACGATTCTATACCATAAAGCAAGACACAATCTGGGATTTCTAGGAGATGTCTATTAAACTATAAGCAAATTTGCGACAATCATAACCAAAGGAATTGTTATGATTGAAAAAATGGTCGTTACAGTAAAAAGTTCGGACGCGTACAAATAGTTCTTATCATACTTCAAGGCAAAAAGGTTGACGCTTGCAGCAGTAGGACAGGCAGCTGCTAGAATTGAAGTCAGAAGTACAATTCTTTCCATATGAAATAAGTGGAATAAAAATAGCATTGCTACAGGTATAAAAATTAACTTTAAAAAAGTCAGGTAGAAAATTTTAATTTTGCGAAACAACTTAATTAGATCTGTTTGAGCAATGGTTACACCGGATACTAACATTGCTAAAGGTGTGTTCATATCCCCAAGATAAGACAATGCATCAATCATCACATTTGGAAGCATTATTTTACATACAAAGAATAAAAAGCCTCCTACGGTCGCTAAAATAGAGGGTGATAATAACGCTTTTATTATCATCTTTTTGTCAGTTCTTCCCGACATCGTTATCATACCATGCGTCCAGATAAAGAGATTAAAAATAGTCATGTACGCTGTTAAATAGAAAACCCCTTCACTCCCTAAGATACCATTAACTAAAGGTATTCCAATAAAACCACAATTTGAATAAATAATAGCAAAACGTTCAATTACTAGGTCTGGTTTATTATTCTTCTTTCGAACTATTATTCTAGCTGCAAATATAGCAAAGAAATGTGTTACAGTTGCCATTAAAAAAGAGATTAATAGCCCTGATAGTAAATTTGCTTGAAACTCTCTTTGATAGGAAACAAAGATCAGAATTGGATTGACCAGCACAAGTACCAAATCAGCGAGTTTCTTATTCATTTCGTTATCGATTAATTTTGTTTTATAACATACTATGCCTGCTAAAATAATAAAAAACATAATCATTATCTGCATAAATGCAGTGACGGCCAAATTCATATACTTCCCACTTTCCTATGTAATAGCTATCTTATGTCAATGAAGCAGTTAAAAACAAACCTGTTTAATGCCTCGCTAGATATTATGCACTCATTTGCAACTATGTTCAAGATAAAATTGAATTTTCGTAACTGTTTAGTCCTGAAAGTTGTAAATGATATGAGGATTATAGCTAAACTGTTACAATTTTATATTTATAACAGTAAAACCTGTAATAATAAAGTTTGTCTCCAGCATATTTTATTGTATCAGCAAGTCCTTACAATTATGACAATTGGCTTGCCTGACTAAGACTCATGCCTTTTGTCTTTGCATGAGCCTTCTTTATGCCTTTCATATAATTATGTTATATTTCGCCTTGGAAAGGAATTAACCCATGGATTATACAACTCTTTTTCTTCTTGCACTTGGTTTATCAGCAGATGCCTTTGCAGTAGCTATTACCAATGGAATTTATCATTATAGCATTTCAAAAAAAGAATGCCTGTTAACCGGATTAACTTTTGGATTTTTTCAAGGATTAATGCCTATGATTGGTTATTTTCTGGGTTCTACCTTCTCCGATGTCCTGAATAATTACCATCACTGGATAGCCTTTTTCTTACTTGGTGCTATTGGGTTAAATATGGTTACCGAAGCCATTAAGGAGAGAAAAAATCCCGAAGCTGAAGTTGAGGCTGTGGATATCTTTGCACCAAGAAATTTAACCCTTCAAGGGATTGCGACTAGCATAGATGCACTAGCGGCAGGGGTAAGTCTTGCCGTTTTAGAGATTAACATAGTAACCTCCGCCCTGCTGATTGGAATAATTACATTTATTTTTTGTACTCTGGGTGTCTACATTGGTAAAATGTGCGGTTCCTTATTAGGTTATCGGGCAAGGCTACTGGGTGGCTTTGTGATAATTGGAATTGGCTCTAAAATCTTCATTGAAAACCAGTTCCTCGGTTAGAAAACAGAGGAACATGAATATTTTGGATTGATAATTTATCACTCTTGTATAATAATAAAAGAAAGGTAATTATTTAAAGATACCTACGGAAAGGAGTTAATAATGTCATACGAAGCATTTTTTAATAAATTGCCACGCATAGAAACACAACATCTAATCCTGCGTCAAATTTCTGAAAGCGAGGCTGACGGCAGAGACAGCCTTGAGTTCATTAATGACTATAGCGTATATCGTTTTTGGGGAATGTATGACGAGTCCAAAGATCTAAATGGTCGTCGACGTCCCAAGAAAAAAATTAAATTAGATTATCATTATAACGTTACCATGAAAGAATATAGAGCCGGTCGCGAACTATCCTGGTTAATGGAGCTAAAGGACTCCCATAAAGTAATTGGGGAAATCGTTCTATATGATTTCAGGCTAAAAAAACAAGCGGATATTGGTTATCGTATTAATAAGGAGTATTGGGGAAAAGGATATGCACCAGAGGCTGGACAAGCTATGGTTAAGGCAGCGTTTGAAAATTTGGATTTAGATCGTCTTCAAATTCGATGTTTTACAAATAATCATGGTTCTATCCGTGTTGCACAAAAACTGGGTTTTACCCAAGAAGGGCAAATTCGTGGCGGTGCCATATTAAACGTAATGACGGATTATTACATCTTCGGATTATTAAAAAACGAATATGATTTGCTACCCATTAGTAACGAAATAGTAAAAATAGAAGAAGTCTAGAAGGGAGTTACCTAGTATGAAAAAAGCATTATTTATAGGAGGCACCGGTACCATAAGCACTGCAATAACAGCACTGGCACCGCAATGTGGCTTTGAATTATATTTATTAAATAGAGGAAATAGACCAGCTCTGGTTCCTGACTCTGTTAAGGTAATTGAAGCTGATATTAACAATGAAGCTGACGTGAAGGAGAAATTAAAAGATCTTTCTTTTGATGTAGTCGCTCAATTCATTGCCTTTACACCGGATGCATTAGAACGAGATGTACGTCTTTTTACTGGTAAGACCAAGCAATATATCTTCATCAGTTCTGCTTCCGCATATCAGAAACCCCTATCCAGCCCTGTTATAACAGAAAGCACTCCATTATATAATCCATACTGGGAATATTCCCGTAATAAAATTGCCTGTGAAGAGTTCCTTATGGATCAATACAGAAATTATAATTTCCCAATTACAATCGTTCGCCCAAGTCACACCTATGGAGATTCCAGTATTCCATTAGCAATACATGGCAGAAACGGCAATTATAGTGTAATCAATCGAATTAAGCAGGGGAAAAAAGTTATTATACATGGAGATGGAAGTTCTCTATGGACCTTAACACACAATACAGACTTTGCAAAAGCCTTTGTTGGATTAATGGGAAATAAACATGCCATTGGCGAAGCTGTTCAAATTACTTCTGATGAAAGCTTAACCTGGAATCAGATTTATGAGATTATTGGAGATGCACTGGGTATTGCGCCAAAGATTGTTCATATACCCTCCGATGCTTTAGCAAAAGCTCATCCAGACTACCTTGGTGGTTTAATTGGAGATAAAGCAAATTCAGTTATCTTTGACAACACTAAGGTAAAGAGATTAGTTCCAGATTATAAAGCTGTAGTTAGATTTGATCAGGGTATCAGACAGACCTTGGCTTATATTGAACAGCATCCAGAACATCAAGGTGAAGATAAAGAATTTGATGAATGGACAGATAAGATGATTGAAGCATATGAAGCCTTTGAGAATAATCTTCCTACCTTTTAGATATTAATTAAAGCATCTTACTTTAAATTATTGTACCCGCATAACTGTTAGGTACTAAGAAAGGTATACTTACTTATGAAAACACTTTATATTT
>JAFACO010000133.1 GCA_023425485.1 Bacillota bacterium | reverse complement strand
CCGCATTCCTATAAAGAATTACCCATTCGTATGGGTGAGCTTGGCCTTGTGCACCGTCATGAGAAGTCCGGTGCACTTCATGGATTAATGAGAGTGCGTTGTTTTACACAAGATGATGCTCATATCTTTATGATGCGGGAACAAGTAACAGAGGAAATTAAAGGAGTTGTAAGATTAATTGATGAGGTCTATCAGAAATTTGGCTTCAAATATCATGTGGAATTATCTACAAGACCGGAGAAAAGCATTGGAAGTGACGAAGACTGGAACGAAGCAATTGAAGCTTTGAAAATAGCACTCGAGGAGATGAAATTACCATATGTAATCAATGAAGGTGATGGAGCCTTTTATGGGCCGAAGATAGATTTTCACTTGGAAGATTCCATAGGAAGGACTTGGCAATGCGGTACAATTCAGCTGGATTTTCAATTGCCACAACGCTTTCAGGCAGAGTACATTGGTGCAGATGGAGAAAAGCATCAACCAATTATGATTCATCGTGTAGTCTTCGGTTCCATTGAGCGGTTTATAGGTATTTTAATTGAGCATTACGCAGGTAAATTTCCAGTATGGCTTTCACCTGTACAGATTAAAGTGCTTCCGATTTCTAATAATTTCTTGCTCTATGCCACATCTGTATTTGATAAGTTAAGGGCAGCTGGAATCAGGTGTGAGCTTGATACCAGAGATGAGAAGCTGGGGTATAAAATACGGGAAGCTAGGCTGGATAAAGTCCCCTATATGGTTGTAATCGGAAAGAATGAACAAGAGCAGGAAGTAGTTGCTGTTCGAGGAAGAGATGAAGGCGAACTGGGGAACATGTCTGTTGAAGAATTGATAAGGAGGATTCAGAATGAAAGCCACAATTGTACTACTTGCTGATATTGAAGCAGAAAATTACGGTAGAAAATGCTTGTTGGAAGCGAATCAAGCTGGTAACATTGGATTTGAGATGGCAAGGCTGCCACAGCATATTTCTTTGAAGCAACCCTTTAAGATACCGGATTTAGAAACGATAGAAAATATCTTTGATGAACTTGCAAAAGACTTTTATACGATATCGGTGCCATTACTTGGGCTGGAATGCTTTTCAACTAATGTACTAGGTTATGACTCGGGAGGTATGTCTATTCGGACGGAAGCTACGCCACAGCTAAGTGCAATGCAGCAGAGACTATTTGAACGTTTAGAGGCAACCTTAGGTCCTTGTCCGGCAGAGCATGATGGGGATTATGTCTTTCATATGACAATAGCCATAGGCGGGGCGCCCTATGAGAATTATGAGAAGGCTTATCAGGTATTAAGGACGCAGAATTATAAACGAGTATTGCATTTTGATAAATTGGGATTACTGTATTATGAGGATGACGCTATAAAACCTGGTACTTATTTCTGCTACAAAATAGCAAAATTGAAGGGTTAAAATAATTCATAACATAAAAGCTTATGTAAAAGTTAAATTGAAGTTAGTTGATGCTCTAATATAAAACTTCTGGTATTCTATAAAGCAAGGATACCAGAAGTTTTATCTATTTCCAAATTTATTTATATGAAAAGATTGCAGTTTCATATCTCTCTCTATTAATATATAATAGGTACGAATCATTTAAAGCTTGCAAAAAAAATAACAAACAGCTACAATCTTGGTATAATCTTACATTAAGCTTAAAGGGGGCCGGTCATGGGAGATATCATAATAGAAGAAATGAACTATAAGGCCTTTATATCTGTATTTATCTCATTGATATTATTATTAGTCGCTGGAATTGTAACTGGCTATGGAATGACAATTCATCGATTAAGCTTAAGTGTACCGGGTACTCTCTGTGTGCTAGTAATGTTAGTTTTCTTTATAATCTCTCTAAAAGATGCTTTAAAGGTAAGGAAACTTATAACGATATGTACGCATGGAATTATTGATCACTCTTCCGGTGTAGGTGTCGGATTTATTCCCTATGATGATATTAAGGAATTTCTAATTATAACGGTGAATGATAAAGACGCTATTGCAGTAATTCCAAGGAATATAGATAAATTTCTTTCAAAGTTTACCTTAGTTAAGCGAAGGCAAATGAGACGTAACATAGGTCTTAACCTACCACCGGTTACAATAAATGTAGATATGGCAAAGGATATGATGCCAGTTGACATACTAACTATGCTTAAAAAACGCTTATCCGATTATAGTCGCTTATAAGAATTATTGGCTTTTATTGAAACTGCCAAAATTTAAAATAATAATTAGCAAAAAAATAGGTTGTATAAATAGTTTACTTATGATATCATAACTAATTGTGATATGTTATACTAAAATTTCCTTGCTCTTTTAAATGTCAGTTTGATTCTTCGTCAATCAAACAACAGGAGAAAAGGGCCAGAGACCAGAAGGAGGTGCACGCAACTATGAATCAATATGAATTAGCCTTAGTTGTAAATGCAAAAATCGAGGATGAAACCAGATAAGCTACATTAGAAGCAACAAAAGAACTTGTTACCAGATTCGGTGGAACAATTACTAATGTTGATGACTGGGGAAAGAAAAGATTAGCTTATGAAATTCAGAAAATGAAAGAAGGCTATTACTATTTCATCCATTTCGACGCTGATTCTACAGTTCCAAACGAAATCGAGCAGAGAGTTCGTATTATGGAAAATGTAATCAGATATCTTTGCATCAGAAAAGATGCTTAATGCCTAACAATCGGATTTGAGTACAAAGACGTTTGTAGATAGCAAGTGGGTTTCTAATCGACTTGTTGACATACTACCCTAAGGCAGAATTGAAAGGGAGGTATTTAACTTATGAATAAAGCTATATTAATTGGCCGTTTGACCAGAGATCCTGAAGTGAGATATTCACAGGGGGAGAATTCAACTGCAATTGCAAGATTTACTTTAGCGGTGGATCGTAGATTCAAAAGAGCTGGCGAGACATCAGAAGCAGATTTCATTGGTTGTGTTGCTTTTGGCAAGCAAGCAGAATTTGTGGAGAGATATTTCAAGCAGGGCATGAAAATGGTTCTATCTGGAAGAATTCAGACAGGCAGCTACACGAATAAAGATGGTCAGAAGGTTTATACGACTGATATCGTAGCAGAAGATATAGAATTTGCTGAAAGCAAAGGAAACAGTGATAACTCCGGATATTCCCAGGGTGGATATCAGAAAGAGTTCAGACCTGAACCAAGCTCAGCGATGGGGGATGGATTTATGAATATCCCTGACGGTATTGACGAAGAATTACCATTTAACTAAAAAATAATCTTATAAATATACAAGTGAACCTCACGGTTTACTTGCAAAATTAAATCGGATAAGGAGGTCATGACATGCCATTTAAGAGAAATGAAGATAAAGGCGATTCTCCAATGAAGAGAAAATCCTTCGGACGTAGAAGAAAGAAAGTTTGCGTTTTCTGTGCTGACAAGAATCACACAGGTATTGATTATAAAGATGTAAACAAATTAAAAAGATATGTATCTGAGAGAGGTAAAATTCTTCCTAGAAGAATTACCGGAAACTGCGCTAAGCATCAGAGAGCATTAACTGTATCTGTTAAGAGAGCAAGACACATTGCACTTATGCCTTATACAGTAGATTAATAAGTAATATAAGTAGCCGTTACATGACCCTGTGGTTGTGTAGCGGCTTTTTTGATACATGGAAATGAGCAGAAGTAGTATTAAAAAGTATTAATAAAAAATAATAAAGCAACCGTATTAAAAATACTTAAACACTATATTTACAAAATATTACAAATATGCTAAAATTCAACTATAATATGATAAGGAAAAAATTTACATATTACGAGTTTCTTCATCTCCTATATTTAATTTTAGGAGTGATGTAACTATATAATAATGAAAGAGGAGGTGAAACGTATGGAAATGGGTAAAAGGGGTTTAAATAAGTCACATAATGCTAATATGCTCAGTACATTTTATGATCTGAATAGCAGTTGTGGCTGTGGTTTATGCACTTGTGCGGGTTGTGTAGCTGGTTTAAATTACGGTAGTACTACCGCAGCTTTTGAATCTTCTTACAGAAGTGGTTTAGGCTCGCATACATAATTATGTGATTAACTATGAGAACATTTGACTGTTTTATTATACAATCAAATGTTCTCATAGTTAATCATAAGAAAAAGGCAGTATATATCTTAAAGAATAAACATATAGGGAGATTAATATGGTTTATAAGGTATTTAAGGCAAATAAAAATTCATATTTATATGATCGTCAGGAAAATCGGGTTGTAAAGATTGCGGAAGCTGATTATCAAAGCTTTTGCGAATTAGAAAAAGGAATAATAACAGAAGAAAATGAAAGAGTAATAAACAAATATAGAAGCTATGGGTTATGTGAGGAAAATCAATTAGTTGAAATCGAGCATCCGAATACAGCAAGTTTAGAATTTTATTTAAATGAAGGTATGGAGCAAATAACACTGCAGGTAACTCAAAACTGTAATTTACGGTGTGATTATTGTGCTTATTCAGGAAAATACAATAATCGTACACATTCAAAAAATAGAATGAGCTTTGAAACAGCCTGCAAAGCAGTAGATTTTCTCATAAAGCATTCAAGATGCACCAAAAAAAGTATAATAGGGTTTTATGGTGGGGAACCATTATTAGAAATAAATCTTATAAAGAAATTAATTGCATATATAGAATCTAATTACGAAGGAAAAGAATTTACATATGCTATGACAACAAATGCGACGCTTCTGACGGATGAAATTGTTGATTATCTGGTAGAAAAGAATATTTGGTTAACGATAAGTATAGATGGACCGAAAAGCATTCATGATTTAAACCGCTGTTTTGAAAATGGAATCGGTTCTTATGATATTATTATAAAGAATTTATCAAGGATGAAAGAGAGATATCCTGACTATTACAGAAATTGCAGCACCAATACAGTAATAAGTCCAAAGCAGGAATATGATTGTATTCAAAGGTTTTTTATGGAAGATGATGTAATGGATAGTTTAAATTCAAAAGTATCCTTTATTAGTGATGCGTCTACAAATCGAGCAATTGTTTATGAGGATAAGGTTTTTATTGAACAGCAAAAAGATGAATTGAAACAAATGCTAATTATGCTGGGTGCCATGGATCATATTCCAAAGAATTCACTTTTTGGCGACTATGGTCATGAAATTCATCGAAAATACGTTTCATTGCATATGGGAGGATTGCATGCTAAAAAGGGACATCCTAGCGGACCGTGTATCGCGGGTGGGAAGAAAACATTTATAGATATAGACGGCAATATATATCCCTGTGAAAAGGTACCTGAATGTAAAGAAATGACACTTGGAAACATTCATACAGGAATATCGGTTGAGAAATCGAAAGATATGATGAATATTGCCCGTATTACAGAAAAGCAATGTCAGAATTGCTGGGCTTTTTTGTTCTGTACCTCTTGTGTAGTTGCCTCAATTGATGAGGCTGGCATTTCAGCAGAAAAGAGGCTTAGTAAATGTAATGGGGTGAGAAGAGGCACACTGGAGTATCTTAAGAACATAATGCGACTTGAAGAATATGGATATAGATTTGAAACTGCTATTAAATAATGAGTAACAAGGCATATATAATATAAATTTATTAGTCAAATAAATTGTAGAATTTTGCAAAGTGAAAGGATGAATTATATGAGTACTATATTAATATATCCATTTTGTAAAAAGTTTAGTGAATTTGCAAGATGCAAAGAAGCTTTGAAAGAATTTGATAAAGTAATACCAATTGCTCCGAAGGGGTTTGGAATGGAAGGGGAAGATGTAAGTGCTTGTGATGGAGGAAATCCTCTGAATATTAAGATATCCAGTGATTATATTTCCAATATAATACAAGCAGATGCAGCTTTTTTTGGATATGTAGAAGCAAACATATCTGCTGAAAGTTATAAAGAGAAAATAAGAAAAGCAAATGATCTTAAAAAAAAGGTGTTTCTTACGAAAGAGCTAATGGAGTATCTTGGCGATGTAGATGAGCTTGGTCCAATAAAACTTATGGAATATACGAATTGTATACAAGTGAAGGAGCTTTCTTCAAAGCTGTTATCGATTCCCGTTCCTGTTATAGTGGTTGCCGGGATTGGGGACAGGTGTGATAAATTTAGTATTCAGGTGAAGTTGGGAAACTTCTTTTCCGAACAGGGATATCGTGTTTTAAATTGGGGAACTAAGGATTTTAGTAAGCTTTTTGGAATAGAGGCACTACCACAGTTCTTATTTGAAACCATGGATAACGGCATGAAAATAAAGCAGTTTAATTCCTATCTATATAACAGAGTTATGGAGGAAAATCCGGAAGTTGTTATTATTGGAGTGCCCGGTGGTATTATGCAGGTTAATGCATATGAATTCAATGAATTCGGTGAGTTGGCATTTATAATCAGTAATGCAATAAAAAGCGATATAAGTATTTTAAGTCTATATAGCCAAGAATTGAATCAGAATTTTCTGGATCATCTGATTAAACTCTGCAGGTATAAGTTGAATTTTCAAGTGGATTACGTAAACATAGCAAACACTGACCTGCTTATTTTACCAGAGGAAAAAGAGTGTCAATATACTACTGTGCCATCGACACACATTATTAATAATGTAATAAAGACTCTTAATTATGAAGACGCTTTCTTTTTTAATGCTTTAGATGACATAAGCATGAGAGCTGCTTGCAATAAGATATTGAGCGAACTTGAGAAGAATTTATAATAAGGATAAAAGTGAAAAGAAAAATCATTTTTACGCGGAAAGAGCCTGCTTTGAAGTCTCTTTCATTATATTTTAAGATGGCGCATAGAGCCAATGGAGATTAAATATGAATAAAAGAGATGAAAGAATAGCTGACTTAATTGTTATTTTAAAAGAAGTGAAAGAGTGTGAAATAGATGATTTAGATAAGGACTTATTTGGACGTTATTATGATTTTACGTCTGGGGATATGCTGGAGGTGTGTATGGAAATAGGGAAAAAATATAACATAAATCTAAATAAATTTGTACATAGTATAGAGGAATATACAATCAATAATATGGCAGATGCTCTTTGCAAGCTTTTATTAACCAATGCAGGATAAATAATAAGATATCAAAAGAGAGGTAGAGTGAAGGAGCTATGCTAAAAAGTAACCCCAATTTATGGTTTCTAAAAAGAATCTTAAATTATTTAAGCTCTTTTAAAAATAAAATATGGATTATTATAGTCTGCCTCATTGCATCATCAGTATTAAGTTTTTTTCAACCCCTCATACTGCGACATATCACCGATAATGGACTAATACAAAAAAACCTGCAGGTAATCATAATATCCGTTATAGCACTATTAGGGTTAATTTTATTTAACCAGATTCTAGAGGTTTTTCAAACAAAAATCTTTACTGATATACATAATAAGTTTAAATTTACAATTTGGAATCAAGCCTTCAATAAAATATTACACCTTAAAATGGATTATTATAGTGATAAAAATAATTCTCAAATTATAAATTGTTTACAAACGGATATTGATAATGTTTCTTCCATAATGGATCGTTTTATGATATTAAACATTAGCTTTTTATTTCGAGTAATAAGCGGCGTTGCCGGACTGCTTTTCATTAGTTGGAAGCTTACTTTAATCGTTATTATAATGGTGCCCATAAAGTATCTGGTCGTACAAACTATTTCTAAACATAAGAAAAAGAAAATGGAGAGACTAATTGAAAATTACTCTGATTTTTCATCATGGCTGGGGGATAACATAGAAGGGGTAAAAGATATTAAGCTTTGGAATCTCTATAATAAACGATATAATTCTTTTGAAAAAAAGTTGAAAAACATCATAAATAGTGAGAGAGAAAATACGATGTTGGACACCTATAATATGTGCAGTGAGATCCTGCTCGGATGGTCAGTTACCGGTTTACTTTATATTCTTGGTGGAATTCTTGTTGTTAATGGCTCTCTTACAATCGGTGGAGTTTTATCGTTTATTACATACAGTAATTATGTTACTGGTCCAATATCTTCCATAATAAATTTGAAATATTTCTTATCCCGAATATATCCATCAGGTGAAAGGTTTTTCAAATTTCTTGATTTAGAAAATGAATACAATCCAGAAAATGCGATTGAGATAAACAAAGAAAACCTGGAGATTCAATTTAAGAAGGTTGCATTTACTTATAAGGAAAAGGAAGAGGTTTTAAAAGATATCAACTTTTCAGTTTTAAAAGGTGAGAAGGTTGCAATTATCGGGTCAAATGGCAGTGGAAAAACAACTTTAGTAAACCTATTATTGCGGTTCATCGAGCCTACAAGCGGTGAAATAGAAATTTGTAATGAAAATATAAACCAAATAAACTTAGAACAATATCGTTCTTTATTTGCGGTAGTTAGTCAGGAACCCTATCTATTTTATGATACAATTCAAAATAATATTAATCTGGATGAATCAGGAAGCGAGGATATGGTTAAGAATGCTTGTTTGCAAAGCAGAGCCAGCGAGTTTATCAATAAATCGCCAGAGAAGGAAAACAGTATAGTAGGGCAAAATGGAGCAAAGCTTTCTGGAGGAGAAAGGCAGAAACTGGCAGTAGCAAGGGCAATAGTGAAGGATTCACCTATCGTAATACTTGATGAAGCTACCTCTGGATTTGATGTTGAATCTGATTCCTACCTGCATGATATTATTTTAAATGAGCTGGTTGGAAAAACTGTAATTATGATTACCCATAGGTATGAGAACTTAGTAGGAATGGAAAGAGTTTATCGATTATCAGATGGCAGATTAGAGAAGTTGGAAAGTAATTAGAGTGATATATTAATTAAGATAGCCGTTACACAGTTTAGAGTGTAGCGGCTTTTTGTACAAAGAGGCGGCACAATTCTCACTCTAAAGCTCCCTGTTAGTCAAAGTATAGCAACTTCAAAGATGATTTATAACCCTGAAATCGGATAATACAAATCACATTCACAATATTGTTTATTACACTTGGCATAATTAATCCATTCAAAGTGAAACTGTTCTTTTAAGTCAAACTGAATGGTTGGTTTCCATACTTCGTCCACATACCTCCAGATTGCCTCCAAGGTTTTTGAAGAAATCTCTTCTGGGCGATGAGGACCCATATATGTAAATACACCGTATTTATGGGGATTAATATTCCTTTGCTTCATGTCTGGGGCAAGGATGCTGTTTTGATTCACTTGAACTGAGGGTTGGTAATAAGTAAAGTCCGCAAAGTCTTTCGGTAGGGTGGTATAACCAACGTAAATATCCTTTTCTACTGGATTGATGACCTCGGGTCGATGATGATAGAAGAAATCAACACCGACTTTATTTGCGGTCTGATTAAGTAAATTATCCTTAACATTTATTTTGTATTCAATTCCTGCAATTGAAAATGCAGGGAAAACAGAGATGGAGCGAAAGAAAATCAAGCCTTCTCCGGCACAGTTAATAAAGTCAGCATTGAAGCGGTCCAATATATTAAGAGGAGAAGGATGACGTCTCCACTTGGCAGGAGTGGTATGATACTCTTCCTTAAACACTCGGTTATAGGTACGTTCACAACCAAAGGAGTATTTACAGGAAATGTACTTAATACTGCTCTTGGTATTTATTAAATCACCTAAAGACAGGGCAATTCTGCGTCTTCTTACATATTCCATGAGTCCAGTTGAGGTTGCACCTTTCCAGATGCGGAGAAGATGAAATTTAGATATATTTACATTCTCAGAAATGGTATCTAGATTGATATCTTCAAGAATGTGATTCTCAATATATTCAGTTGTATTCTTGATTATCGCCAACAAATTATTGTCCATAATTTGCCTCCAAGTTCTGTGAATAAGTGCTTGCATTCATTCTTAGAACGCAAACCTCAGTGTGAAAGCGTTTTTCTTTCATACCCACCTGATTCAATAATATAGTAAACCTTGTAATCTATTACATTAATCCTCAATTCTAAGCATAGCAATATACCGACATTATAGCACAGCAAAATAAGAATGAATAGAAAAGGGTCTACGAAAAATAAGCTCCGCAATTTCTGTCCTGTTTCAGAACCAACACCGCAATTTTTGTCGTGTAATAATTTTATAGAATTGTATAATGATACCAGATATAACGAGATTTGCACAGTGGGATGGGAACGGCTCTTGTAACAACGAACTAACTTCGAATGGAGGATGGAAGGGATATGGATCAGAATCTAAAAAATGAATTAACTCTACGCTACCGTGCAGCAGCTGACAGCTTTATTGAGAAGATAAAGAAGGATGTCAATGTAGTAGCTGTTATTATCGGAGGAAGTCTGGCCTATGATCAGGTTTGGGAGAAGAGCGATATTGATGCTACCATTATTGTAAGAGACCAAGTATTAAAAAACGATAGCTTCTGTATTGTAGAGGACGATATTACAATTAATTTATATGTATGCACAAGAAGTAATTTTAAACGTTTTCTTGAAAGTCTTGATGGAGGTTCTTTTTTACATTCCTATTATGCAAAAGGTAATATTGTGTATTCTACGGAAGATAGCCTATATGATTATTTTGAAGAATTTAAAAAGATTGGGCAGGATGACCTGGAGCAAAGTATATTCTTCTTAGCCTGTGAACTGATACAT
>JAFACO010000125.1 GCA_023425485.1 Bacillota bacterium | reverse complement strand
GTACCATGGCTGCTGCTGATATTTTATACGGTATTACCATGCAGGAAAAAGGTGTATCCACTCTGGTTTCCGTAAGTCTTATTGAAAATGAACTAGATAAATAATTGTAACTATTCAGAACCAAGCTCGAAAATCTGCGGTTTCCTTGTTGTTTGGCTTTTACTAAACAAGAATATATGACAAGTGAAACGACTTGTCGTTTCATCTTGTTTAAATATTATCCTTAGAAAGCAAGCGCTCATGACTAATTTCTTAAATATTAATTATGCTTGGTTCTGAACTGTTGCAAATAATTTTTCAAATTATGAATAGAATATAAAAGATGGACTGGGGTCATAAGGTGAATAATGCGTGGTTTATGCAAGTTGGATGATGAAGAAAAAGATAAGTTTTTATTTCTTAGGTATTGACATAAGTATAAAAGAGTGAATAATTAATCTTTATTACTTATAAATTTAAATTTTAGGTTGATTACTTGGGATGATTAACTTAAAACAAGATGCAAAACTTAGGAAGTATCTATTCCTTTAAGGTGTAAACACGATAATTATCTCATTAGTGTTATGATATAAGTATTGAATGTATAATAGGGAGGCTCTATGGGAGAGAAAACAGGTTTTTTCAGCAAATTAGTACAAGGACTTTCTAAAACAAGAAACAGTATCGCAAATGGTATTGATGCTATTTTTAGTGGTTTTTCCAGTATTGATGACGACTTTTACGAAGAACTGGAAGAAGTTTTAATCATGGCTGATCTTGGTATTAATACCACTACAAAAATAATAGAAAACCTAAGACAAAAAGTAAAAGAAAACAAAATAAAGGATCCAGGTGAATGCAGACAGCTGCTTATTAATAGTATGAAGGAGCAGATGCAGCTTGGAGATAATGCCTATGAATTTGAGAATCGTAAGTCGGTGGTATTATTAATCGGTGTTAATGGAGTTGGCAAAACGACCTCCGTTGGAAAATTAGCTGGACAATTGAAGGATAAAGGTAAAAAGGTTATGGTTGCAGCCGCAGATACCTTCCGCGCTGCTGCAATAGAACAGCTGACCGAGTGGGCGCACCGTGCTAACGTTGAAATCATTGCACAGAAAGAAGGCTCTGATCCTGCAGCAGTTATCTATGATGCAGTTACCTCTGCAAAAGCAAGAAATACAGATATTTTACTTTGCGATACCGCTGGTCGACTCCATAATAAGAAAAATCTTATGGAGGAATTAAAGAAGATTAACCGTGTCATTGAAAGAGAGTATCCAGAGGCTTTTAGGGAAACTCTTGTGGTCCTTGATGGTACAACAGGTCAGAATGCCCTCGCTCAGGCGAAGGAATTTAATGAAGTAGCAGAAATAACAGGAATTGTACTAACCAAGCTGGATGGAACAGCCAAGGGTGGTATTGCCATTGCAATACAATCTGAACTTGGAATACCTGTGAAATACATTGGAATTGGTGAAAAGATTGATGACCTTCAGAAGTTTAATGCTGAAGATTTCATAAATGCGTTATTTCAAAAGAACGTAGGATAAGCTTTTATATTAAAAGTGCGTAAGCAGTGCACGAACTGGGAGGAAAATACCATGATGACGTTGGATAAGTTTGAGGAAGCATCAGAAGAAGTCAAAAAAGTAACCTTGCGAACAGAGTTGGTATATAGCGGCTATTTTTCAGAGCAATCGGGTAACAAAGTGTACCTGAAGCCGGAAAATATGCAGTTTACCGGTGCGTATAAACTGCGCGGTGCTTTTTACAAAATAAGCAGCTTGACTAAGGAAGAAAGAGGAAGGGGTTTAATTACTGCTTCCGCTGGAAATCATGCACAAGGAGTTGCTTACGCTGCAAATTACTACAAATCAAAAGCAATCATTGTGATGCCATCAACGACACCACTGATTAAGGTGAACAGAACGAAGAGTTATGGTGCTGAAGTCATTCTATATGGTGATGTTTATGATGAGTCCTGTCAATATGCTCTTAAATTAGCAGAAGAAAAGGGATATACTTTTATTCATCCCTTTAATGATGAGACAGTAGCCACCGGTCAAGGGACAATTGCAATGGAAATATTTAAGGATCTCCCAACGGTGGATATTATTCTGGCTCCAGTAGGTGGAGGTGGTTTGCTCGCTGGTGTTGCCACCTTAGCAAAGATGTTGAATCCTAACGTAAAGGTAATTGGAGTAGAGCCTGCAGGTGCTGCCTGTATGAAGGCTTCGTTAAAAGCCGGACATGTTGTTACCCTTCCTAACATTGATACTATCGCAGATGGTACGGCAGTAAAGACACCTGGAGATAAAATTTTCCCTTATATTGAGAAATATGTTGATGATATCATAACGGTAGAAGATCATGAACTCATCGTTAACTTCTTGGATATTATTGAAAATCATAAAATGGTGGTTGAAAATTCAGGACTTCTTACAGTTGCTGCCTTAAAATATCTTAATTGTAAAGATAAAAAAGTAGTTTCTATATTAAGTGGTGGCAATATGGATATTATTACGGTTTCCTCCGTTGTTCAGCACGGATTAATACAAAGAGGTCGTGTATTTACTGTTTCGGTACTACTGCCGGATAGACCGGGTGAATTGGTAAATGTAGCAAGTATCATAGCGCAAGCTCGTGGTAATGTAATTCGCCTTGATCACAATCAGTTTGTCAGCATTAACCGTAACAGTGCTGTGGAACTGACCATTACAATGGAAACCTTTGGGCATGAACACAAGGAAGAAATTATGCAAGCACTTATTCAGCATGGTTATAATCCCAAAATGTGTACGCCAAGTAAGCTATATTAATATTGATAGGACACAGCTCATATAGATGCACAAAGAATTGGTATGAAGCAATACATAAGTAACAATAGAAGAATATAAAACATTTCTAAGGTATCATCGTTTGTAGGTTTGATATAGATCAGCTGAAAAATATCGTGATTATAACGGGAGTGTCACCTATTTACAGAATATAGAGAAATTGCTATAATAAGCATAGCTCTATATTTTGTAAATTTAAGCGAAAACAACCGCGATAACTGGATTTAGTATTGCTTTACTGGCTTATGCAAAGCTTAAGCAAAGTTGTTAATCTGTTTTGGTCTGTATTAACGATATTATTTTCTCAAAATTCTAGCTCTTATTTAAAACTTCCCCTAAATTTTATGTAATATTTTTTCTTACAAGACATCTTATGTCCCAGGATTGTGTTAACATATATATTAAAGTGAATTGACTTAATAAAGTTAAGAAAAGCTAGGAAGATTACTTGGACTAAATAGTATGCTTTGAAAACTATGCCTTGAAAACTATGCCTTGAATACTATGCTTATAAGGATGTGTTATTAATAAATTGTATAAAGGGGGTTTTAAATGAAGTAATAGAATGTGGCTTAAAGTAGGTATTAGGTGGTAAGGTAAAGTAAAAAAATGTGTTGTAATTTAAAGTAAGGATATGTATTGACATTAATATTAAAATAAGTTAAGATGTATGAAAGAACATTAGTTCGTGTTTTTAAAAGGAAACTTGAAAAAAGGGAGATTAGTTATGGCAAAGGACGATAAAATTAGAGCATTGGAATCTGCTTTGGCGCAGATAGAAAAGCAATATGGTAAAGGTTCTATTATGAAGCTCGGCGATACAAATGCTAATATGAATATTGAGACGGTACCCACTGGATCAATTAGCCTTGACGTTGCATTGGGTCTAGGTGGAGTTCCTAAGGGAAGAATATTAGAAATCTATGGTCCGGAATCCAGTGGTAAGACAACCGTGGCCTTACATATGGTTGCAGAAGTGCAAAAAAGAGGTGGAATTGCTGGCTTTATTGATGCAGAGCATGCCTTAGACCCTGTATATGCCAAGAATATCGGTGTTGATATCGATAATTTATATATTTCACAACCAGATAACGGAGAACAGGCATTAGAAATTACAGAAACGATGGTTCGTTCCGGCGCTGTTGATATTGTTATCATTGACTCCGTTGCAGCATTAGTACCAAAGGCCGAAATAGATGGCGAGATGGGAGATTCACACGTTGGTCTCCAAGCTAGACTTATGTCCCAGGCACTTCGTAAGTTAACTGCTGTAATTAGCAAATCCAATTGTATTGTATTATTCATTAATCAGCTTCGTGAAAAAGTTGGTATTATGTTTGGTAATCCAGAGACAACAACAGGTGGACGAGCTTTAAAATTCTACTCCACTGTTCGAATGGATGTAAGAAGAATTGAATCCTTAAAGCAAGGCGGAGAAGTAGTTGGTAATAGAACTAGAATTAAAGTAGTAAAGAATAAAATAGCACCTCCTTTTAAAGAAGCGGAGTTTGATATTATGTTTGGTAAAGGAATATCAAAAGAGGGTGATGTTTTAGATTTAGCTGCTGACAGCGGTATTGTCAATAAGAGTGGCGCATGGTATGCGTATAATGATGCTAAGATTGGTCAGGGACGTGAGAATGCAAAGCAGTACTTGGTTGACAATCCACAAGCTTATGCAGAGATAGAAGAAAAGGTAAGAATTAAGTATTCCTTAACAACTGCAAAGAATTACACCGAAGGTTTAGAACAGAAAGAATAATTTCTTAATAAGGTGAATAAGTTAAGAATAAGATTTTGGCTGTCCAATAGGGGATTTGGGGAACTCATCGTTTAGAGTTCACAACCAATCCTGTTGTTGGGCAGCTTTTTATATTTGATTTGAATTTAACAGTTATATTGTTGTAATATAGAGTAACAATACAACTAAGGTAACGAAAGCATTCAAATATTTTACTTTGACTGCTATATGGAAAAAAGGAGAAAACCTAATGATTGTAACGGAATTAAAGGAACTTGAAAAATCTAAAATAAAGGTTTATTTGGACGAAGAGGTTGCGTTCATATTATATCATTCAGACTTAAAAAGTATAGAACTAAAGGTAGGAGAAGAACTTTCAGCTGCCAGCTACGAGGAAATCATTAATCAGACCATTTATCCAAGGGCAATACAGAAGGCATTAGCAATCTTAAAATTTAAAGACCGAACAGAACAGGAGCTTCAAAGAAAGCTTAAAGAAGCAGATTACCCAGAGGAGGTAATTGTAAGAGTCATAGGTTATATGAAGGAGTATGGATATTTGAATGATGAGAGATTTACTTCTCTCTATGTGAAGAGTAGAAAATCTACAAAGAGTAAGCAATTTATTAAATCAGAATTGTTGCAGAAAGGCTTAGACAAATGGGTGATTGATGAAGTTTTGGAAGCAGAATATAGCGAAGACGCAGAAGAAGATGCGGAACTATTAGCAATTAAAAAAGCAATAACTAAGAAGACAAAAACACCACAACTTCTTACCTTTGAAGAAAAGCAAAAACTGATAGCCAGTTTATTTCGCAAAGGGTTTGATATTAATAAAATTAAAAAAGTATTGGATAATAAGGAATATGACCTACCATAAAATGCCTGACAATTTAGAATTTGTCCTTGCCTTTTTCAGGTAAATATAATAGAATTTATATTGGCGAAGAATTGATTATTACTAACTATAAAAAGTGGAGGGCTGAAAATGGGCAATACAGCACAACTGTCAGCAAGAGAAAGAATTACATCTTTGCTTGACGATAACAGTTTTGTTGAAGTCGGCGCTTTCGTGACAAAAAGAAGTACAGACTTTAATTTAAAGCAGATGGAGACCCCAGCAGATGGAGTTATTACTGGATATGGTCTGATTGGAGGTAATCCTGTATATGTATATAGTCAGGATGCAGATTCCATTGGTGGTTCCGTTGGTGAAATGCATGCAAAGAAAATTACCAATCTCTATGATTTGGCACTAAAAGTTGGAGCTCCAGTAATCGGTCTCATTGATTCTACCGGTATTCGTTTGCAGGAAGCAACGGATGCATTAAACGGATTTGGAGAGATTTATTTAAAAAAGACATTAGCTTCAGGTGTAATTCCACAGATCACAGCAGTATTTGGCAATTGTGGTGGTGGTTTAGCCATATTGGCTTCTTTGAGTGATTTTACTCTAATGGAAGCAACACAAGCTAGATTATTTGTAAATTCCCCTAATGCATTACTTAGTAACAACAAGGAAAAGCTTGATACCGCGAAAGCAGACTTTCAAGCAAGTTCAGGGTTGGTAGATTACGTAGGAAATACCGAGGAAGATGTACTTGGACAAATACGTAAACTGATAACATTATTACCTTCAAATAATGAAGCAGACCCAGCTTTTAGCTCCTCCAAGGATGATTTAAACAGACTGCTTCCTGGTTTTACCAACGAGCTGAAAGACACAAAAAAAGCCTTACTCTCAATCTCGGATAGCAATGAATTCTTTGAAGTAAAAACGGAATATGCAAAAGAGATGATAACTGGCTTTCTCCGTCTAAATGGTGTGACGGTTGGAGCTATTGCGAATAGATTAGAGGTATCGGATAATTTAGGCAAGGTAGTAGAACAATTTGATGGAGCACTTACATCCTCAGGCTGTTATAAAGCAGAAAGTTTTATTAATTTATGTGACTCCTTTAATATTCCGATTTTAACCCTTACAAATGTCACAGGATACAAATTAACCGTTGAAGAAGAAAAGAACATAGCAATTGCTTGCGGTAAATTAACCTATGCTTTTGCAAATGCAACGGTGCCGAAAGTAAACTTAATAATTGGGAAAGCATATGGCACAGCATATGTATCAATGAATTCTAAACATATAGGAGCAGATTTTGTATTTGCTTTACCTAGTGCAGAAATTGGTATGATGGATTCTGCGTTGGCTTCTCAAATTATGTATTCTAGCGAAACGCTTGAGATACAACAGGAAAAAGCAGAAGAATATGCCTCAATTCAATCCAGTGCGCAGGCAGCTGCAAAACGTGGTTATGTTGATGCTATCATAGAACCAGAGGATGCACGTAAACATGTCATTTATGCCTTTGAGATGCTCGCTACAAAAAGAGAATTGAGACCTTCAAAAAAACACGGTACCAAATAATATGACATTAAACGTCGATTTTTAGCAGCAGATTGGAGGTATCATGAATACACTATCAATACATCTCTCAAGTAATTTTAACTTAAGTGATTATATTAATATAAATAATTTGTTTATTGCAGTGGTTGTATTAGCTTTTATTATTCTGATCATGTGTGTTACCTACTTTATTAGTATCAAGCCTAATTTAAATCAGAATACTTCTGGTGCAAACGCTGGAACGAAAGAACTTTCAAATATGAAAGGTATGGAAGGTAAGAACTTAGTTGATGACAGCGAACTTGTAGCGGTTATAACAGCAGCTATCTATGCTTCCATGGGTGATGAAGTACCGGCTGGTGGCTTTGTCGTTCGTTCGATTCACAGAACCAATCATAAAAAATGGATGAACTCTTAATTAAAAGATAAAAGTATTGAAAGATCTGATTTTCTATAGAAGATATCTTTCATTTACTGAAACAAAGCACTTACGGTGTTTATCACAAGGAGGATTTATAATGAAATATTATACGATTACCGTTAACGGAAATACCTATAATGTTAGTGTCGAGGAAGGTATTGCAGCACCTGTTGCAGCAGCACCAGTTGCACCTGTTTCCCAAGCAGTCGCAGCACCAGCAGCACCTGCTCCAGCTCCAGAGGTTCCAGCAGCAGCGCCTACAACTGGAGGTAGTGCTGGTAGTGTTAAAGTTACAGCACCTATGCCAGGAAAAATTATTTCAACAAAAGCAGGTATTGGTCAATCTGTAAAGAAGGGTGAAGTAATTCTTATTCTTGAAGCTATGAAAATGGAAAATGAAATTGTTGCTCCTCAGGATGGTACCGTAGCAAGTATCGATGTATCTGCTGGAGATGCTGTAGAAGCGGGTACAATTCTTGCGACTTTAAACTAAATACTGCATATAAACCATTACAGGAGGTAGAGTAATGTCAGAACAGATAAAGAGACCGGTTAAAATAACCGAAACTATATTAAGAGATGCTCACCAATCCTTGATTGCAACTAGGATGTTAACAGAAGAGATGCTACCAATTCTAGAAATCATGGATAAAGTAGGTTATCATGCAGTGGAATGTTGGGGTGGAGCCACCTTTGATGCGTCACTGCGTTTCCTTAAGGAAGATCCTTGGGACAGACTTAGAAAGTTAAGACAAGGTTTTAAGAATACAAAGCTTCAGATGTTGTTCCGTGGTCAAAACATATTAGGATACCGTCATTATGCTGACGATGTTGTAGAATATTTTGTACAGAAGTCCATCGCCAATGGAATTGATATCATCCGTATCTTTGATGCACTGAATGATATTCGTAATTTAGAATGTGCTGTAAATGCAACAAATAAAGAAAAGGGTCATGCACAGGTAGCAATCTCCTATACCTTAGGTGATGCTTACACACATGAATATTATGTAGCGCTTGCTAAAAAAATAGAAGCACTTGGAGCTTCCTCCATCTGCGTTAAAGATATGGCAGGACTACTTGTTCCTTACGAAGCAACTGAACTAGTAACTGCATTAAAATCTGCAGTTAGTATTCCTATTGATATTCATACTCATTACACCAGCGGTGTTGGTGGTATGACTTATCTTAAGGCAGTAGAAGCAGGTTGTGATATTATTGATACAGCAATTTCTGCTTTTGCAATGGGTACTAGTCAGCCAGCAACCGAGGTAATGGTTGAAACCTTTAAAGGGACACCATATGATACCGGATTTGATCAGAATTTATTAGCAGAGGTTGCTGATTATTTCCGACCAATCCGTGACAAAGCACTGGACAGTGGTTTATTAAACCCTAAGGTTATGGGTGTTGATATTAAAACCTTATTATATCAGGTACCAGGTGGTATGTTATCCAACTTAGTATCACAGTTAAAAGAAGCCAATCAGGAAGATAAATACTATGAAGTGTTAAAAGAAGTACCAAGAGTGCGTAAGGACTTTGGTGATCCACCACTTGTAACTCCTTCCAGTCAGATTGTAGGAACCCAAGCAGTACTCAATGTTATTGCAGGTGAAAGATATAAGATGGTAACCAAGGAAACAAAGGCAATGTTAGCTGGTGAGTATGGCCAGACCGTAAAACCTTTCGATGCAGAGGTACAGAAAAAGGTTATTGGAGATAAAGAACCAATTACCTGCAGACCGGCAGATTTACTTGAACCAGAGCTTAAGAAAATTGAAGCAGAAATAACACAGTGGAAACAACAAGAGGAAGATGTTTTATCCTATGCATTATTTCCACAGGTAGCACTGGATTACTTTAAGTATCGCCAGGCACAACAGACTGGCGTAGACGTAACCGCAGCAGATAAGGCAAATATGGCCTACCCAGTATAATTCAAATTATATAAAAACATAATAATAAGGGCCATTTGATTATATTCTTAAAAGGGATATAATTGAATGGCTCTTTAACGGTATCATTGGCACCATTCAATGAAAAATTTATGTAATAAGCTATTGACAATAAGGCTATTATTCGTTATACTTGCACCTGTAAAGAAAATTCCTTTACAGGCGGTGATCTTTTATGAAGCAAAGCGATGCACAAATTGATAAGCTGGATGAGATCGTATTACTATCCATATTATATGATTTCTATGGTGAACTATTAAGCGATCATAAAAAACAAATTTTTGAAGACTATGTACTGAACGACTTATCACTTAGTGAAATTGCCACCGAACAAGGTATCAGCAGACAAGGCGTCTATGATATTGTAAAACGTTGCACCTTGGAGCTTAAGGGATATGAAGCGAAGCTTTCCTTAATGCGTAAATTTCAGACAATCGAAGATAAGATTACTACTATTAAAGATATTGTAGCAAATACAACCACAACAGGTGATATGGCACAAATCGTTAAGATTGCAACGTTAGCAGATGATATTTTAAAAGAACTTTAAATTGACATTGTTTATCCTCTTAACATAGACACCCTGGTGTCTAATCGGATTTTGACCGCTGCTGCGGGGAATGGAGTTTTTTAAATGGCATTTGAGAATTTATCCGATAAATTGCAGAATATATTCAAAAGCTTAAAGGGCAAAGGCAGACTATCAGAAGCAGATGTAAAAATGGCTTTAAAGGAAGTTAAGATGGCTTTATTAGAAGCAGACGTTAACTTTAAGGTAGTTAAGAATTTTGTTAATACGGTACAAGAACGTGCGGTTGGACAGGATGTGTTAAATAGCCTTACCCCTGGGCAGATGGTTATTAAGATAGTAAATGAAGAAATGGTAAAGCTACTTGGAGAAACTACCGTTGAATTACAGCTGAAACCCGCCAATGAAATTACCGTATTGTTAATGTGTGGGTTACAAGGTGCAGGTAAGACAACTACCGTTGCTAAGCTTGCAGGTAAACTAAAATCCAAAGGCAGAAAACCTTTATTGGTGGCCTGTGACATCTATCGTCCGGCGGCAATTGACCAGTTGCAGATTAATGGTGATAAGCAAGGTGTCAGCGTGTTCTCTATGGGGGATAAACACAAGCCTCTTAATATTGCAAAGGCTGCAATGGAACATGCTGCAAAAAACAGCTATAATGTGGTAATCCTTGATACGGCAGGTCGACTTCATATTGATGAAGCTATGATGGAAGAGCTGCAGGAAATCAAATCAAATATAACCGTAAATCAAACTATTTTAGTTGTAGATGCGATGACCGGTCAGGATGCAGTGAATGTATCCGAGATGTTTAATGAGAAGCTTGGAATTGATGGTGTTATCTTAACAAAATTAGATGGTGATACCAGAGGTGGTGCCGCTTTATCAATAAGAGCGGTGACAGGCAGACCAATTCTTTACTCCGGTATGGGAGAAAAGTTATCCGATCTCGAACAGTTTTATCCGGATCGTATGGCGTCCCGTATCCTGGGAATGGGCGATATTCTAACCTTAATCGATAAAGCACAGGCTGATTTTGATGAGAATAAAGCCAAAGAGATGGAGAGAAAGCTTAAAAAGGCAGAATTTGATTTTAATGACTTTCTTGAACAGATGCAGCAAGTTAAGAAAATGGGTGGTCTTTCGGATTTACTTAGTATGATGCCGGGAATGGGTAAACAATTAAAAGGTGTAGAAATAGACGATAGTGCACTTTCCTCCCCGGAAGCAATTATTAACTCCATGACAAAGAAAGAACGCTCCAATCCAGATATCATAAATCCATCCCGTAAGAAAAGAATTGCGGCAGGAGCAGGTGTAGATATAAGTGAAGTTAATTCCCTTATCAAACAGTTTGAACAATCCAAAAAAATGATGAAGCAATTTTCCGGAATGATGGGAAAAGGCGGTAAACGCGGCGGTGGTAAGTTCCGCATGCC
>JAFACO010000056.1 GCA_023425485.1 Bacillota bacterium | reverse complement strand
TTATTTTAACGGAAATTACACTTAAAAAAATGAAATGGGTATTTTCCGAGATTACAGAGAACTCATTTCGTTGGCAAAATATAAGTACTCAGGATGGAAGTACATGGAAGCTGCAAGGAGAGTTATTTGCTAAGAGAAGGTAATAATATATTTGGTAATCTATTCAAATTACAAGTGAATAACTTTTAAAGTGAAAGTTAAGGATTAGAGGAAGGTTATGATTATAGATAATAAAGCTATGAGAATTAAATATACACTTGCATTTGGAATTGTACTTATAATAGAAGTGCTGATTGCACTATTTGTACACGATACAGTTATAAGACCATATGTTGGAGATGTGTTAGTCGTAGTGGTTATATATTTGGCAGTTAGAGTAATTGTTCCTGATAAATGTGGGTGGCTGCCGATTTATGTATTTCTGTTTGCAGTTGTGGTGGAATGCTTGCAATATTTCAATTTAGTACAAATACTTCGATTAGAAAATAATATGTTTGCTCGAATTATAGTCGGATCTGTATTTGATGTAATGGATATTCTTTGCTATGGAGTTGGATGTATTTTGTTAGGTATTTATGAATGGATAAAATGGAGAGGCAGATAGGCATGGGAAACACAGATATTTTTGAAATGATGGCTAATACATATGATACGAACGAGAGGATTCATATTGCAAAGGTTGCTGCTGCTGCAATTCGAGAATGTCTGGTGGATACTGAGAATAAACATGCGATTGATTTTGGATGTGGAACTGGGTTGGTAGGAATGCAATTATTAAAGGATTTTAAATCGGTTCTGTTCCTTGATTCGTCGCAAAATATGATTAACCAGATGAAGCAGAAAATAACTGATTTGAATTTTCAGAATGCTGATACTATGTGTTTTGACATTGAAACAGAAGAAAATTTAGATTTGCACATGGATTATATTTTTATGGCTCAAGTTCTGCTGCATATAAAAGAGGTGGATTTGGTTTTATCAAGACTTTATAATGTTTTAAATGAGAATGGCCATTTAATTATTGTTGATTTTGATAAGAATGAAGCAATTTCTAATGATATGGTTCATAATGGGTTTGAACAGAATAAGCTTGCCGATCTTATGAAAAAAATTGGGTATCGTGATATTCAGTCAAAAACTTTTTATTCAGGTAGTAAGATCTTCATGAATCAGGATGCCTCTATGTTTGTATTGGATGCTAAAAAATAAAGGAAGGCTGTGGGGTGTGCCTATTTTTGAATTATGAGAAATAATTCTTGACATGGACTTAACTCTAAGGATTACAATTTTGTAATAACCAAGGACAATACTTATTTTATGAAGTTTACATTATAAGATAATGTATAAATTGACTTATGAAAGGGTGAATGAAATGGAATATGCAAAATTAGGAAGTTCAGAAATTGAGATATCGCGTTTATGTGTGGGTTGTATGAGTTTTGGTGATCCCGCAAGTAAAATGCATGCCTGGACATTAAATCCATCTGAGAGCGAAGCGATAATTAAGCATGCTTTGGATTTGGGAATTAATTTTTTTGATACAGCTAACTGCTATTCAGCAGGAACAAGTGAAGAATATCTTGGAAATGCAATTAAAAAGAATGTCTCTAGAGATAAAGTCGTAGTAGCAACAAAAGTATATTTTAACGAGGGTAACCTGTCGAAAGAAGCAATTCCACGAGAAGTAGAGGGTTCTTTGAAGCGGTTGGGTATGGATTATGTGGATTTACTTATTATTCATCGTTTTGATTATAACACTCCAGTTGAGGAAACCATGGAGGCACTCCACAAGGTTGTAGAGTCTGGAAAAGTTCGTGCCCTTGGAGCCTCTGCTATGTATGGATATCAATTTGCAAAACTTCAAAGAATTGCTGAGATGAATGGATGGACCAAGTTTGTATCCATGCAAAATCATTATAATCTTCTATATCGTGAGGACGAAAGAGAATTAATTCCTATTTGTAAGGAAGACGGAGTGGTTATAACACCATATAGTCCATTAGCGGCTGGAAGATTATCAAGACCTTGGTCAGCAGATACCTTACGAAGCAAGACAGATGTTACAGCGGCTGGTAAATATGATAGTACAAAAGATACTGACATGGATATAGTAGATAGAGTCTCAGAGTTAGCTAACAGGAAAAACTGCACCATGACTCAGATTGCATTGGCTTGGGAGTTTGCCAAAGGTATCACTTCAGCAATTATTGGTGCAACAAAAGAGAAGTATTTTGATGATGCTGTGGGTAGTTTTAACGTAAAGCTAAGTAAGGAAGAGCTTGCATATCTGGAAGAATTATATGTACCTCATAAAATTGTAGGAGCGTTGTAATGAGTAAATAGAGCAGAAGAAGCGTTTCAAATTAAAGTTATATAGAAAAAGGGGTGTTTATCGTTTGATAAACATCCCTTTTTCTTTCGTCCTTCAGAGTAAAATATAATAACTATTTTCTTTTTAATATCGTGCGATTAGACTGGCTATAGAACATGGGTACCTTTTCGATATAAACATCACTGGTATCTAGTCCAAACCAAACGGTAGGATCAGCAGTGAACTTCTGTATAAAAAACTTGATTTTTAGTAAATAAGCTTCCCAGCCTCTAAGAGAGGATTCCTGTGAGAGGATTTCCTGAATGAAAATGAAGCGGAAATCACCTAATTTACGATCTGGAAGAATTGAGTAGGTATGAGTTTGAATATCAATCTCTTTACTCTTTACTAATTCAGTTGAAATTTGACGCATATATACATTTAGATTTTGCTCAACTCGAAAACCTAGCTTTAATTGAATGTTTACAATGAACGAAGTGTCAAAAGTCTCAATGGAATATTCAGCCTGATAAGGATCATCCGTTACAATAACATTAACAAACCAATAAACATCAGCCCTTTTCGGTCGTTTATCCAAAAGAAAGTACATGAATTTACGTTCAATTTCCTTGGGATTAGCACAGCTGGTTAGGCATACAAGGTTACTGGCGTATTTAGGAATATCGGTATCATGACGAAGTTGATCTAACTGACTCTTATAGTCTTCCATATATACATATTCTCGATATCGGTTCTTAACAATGTGTGATTTATACCATAGGTACATAACAAATAATATGGCTAAGGCTATAATTACCGCAACAAATCCACCATGGAAAAACTTAAGAAGATTTGATAGGAAGAAGGATAGTTCAAATGCCATAAAGAATACTAACATAATTACTGCTAATACAATAGGTGTTTTCTTCTTCAACATAAAGTTAAACAAAAGGATGGTGGTCATAAGCATAGTAACTGTTATCGCTAGCCCATATGCCGCTTCCATTTTCTCAGAACTTTGGAAGTAAAGGACAATACCAATACAAACAATACATAAAATCCGATTAATAGCTGGAATGTATAACTGTCCTTTTAATCGAGATGGGTACAACATGTGCAATTTTGGGAACAAATCCAGTTTAATTGCTTCCGATACAAGGGTAAAGGAACCTGAAATTAATGCTTGAGAAGCAATAATTGCGGCTAATGTTGATATAATAATTCCATAGACCAAAAAATTATCAGGAATCATTTGATAAAATGGATTTATTTCATGGGTCGTGTTAAAGGTAGGATCATTGTTAACGGATAGTATCCATGCACCTTGACCAAAGTAGTTAAGTAATAAACAGACTTTAATAAATGGCCATGTAAAGTATATGTTTTTTCTGCCAACATGCCCTAGGTCAGAATACAAGGCTTCTGCACCGGTGGAACATAAGAAGATGCTTCCCAGGATAAAAAATCCGACTTTATTATCACTACTAAATAAAATATTAATAGCATAGTGAGGAGATAGGGCTCTTAGTAAGGTTGGATCCTTTGTAAGGTTAATAATACCAAATACAGCTAAGCTGCTGAACCATATAAACATGATGGGACCGAATAATTTTCCTATAGATTCTGTTCCAAGATGCTGTATAAAAAACAAGGTAAAAATGATAAATATTACAATAATTAATATATTACTTTGGCTGTTACCAAAAAAATCATGGAATACGGGAAGTAACTTTAATCCCTCTACGGCGGAAGTAACAGTTACTGCAGGGGTCAGCATACCATCAGCTAATAGCGCAGAACCGCCTATCATTGCAGGAATAACTAGCCACTTAGAATTTTTACGAACGAGAGTAAAGAGTGAGAAGATACCACCTTCACCGTTATTATCTGCTTTTAATGTGATGAGTACATATTTAATTGTAGTTAAAATTGTGAGTGTCCAAAACACCAAGGATAAGGTTCCAAGTACAAAATTTTCTGATACATTAGCTATTCCGCCATTTCCATGAAGTACGGATTTCATTACGTAAAGTGGTGAAGTACCAATATCTCCGTAAACGACTCCTAATGTAACGAGAATTCCTCCAAGTGATAGTTTTGAAATTTTTGATTTGTGTGATGAGAGTTCCATCTGCGTCCCCTTTAAAATGATAGTTTGTTGGTAAATACGAAATCATACAATTAGAATGCTTCATTCTTTCGTAATTATCAAATGTTTAGTTGAAAAATAAAAGGTAAATAGTTAATGGTATAAAAAAAACTCCTGTTGTAAGTGGAAATGCTACAACAAAAGTCTTGTTACTTAGTTACGAAGCAGATTATATTACCTAAAATTAAAAGTTATAATCGTTCTGATGCAATCGCAAACACCCATAAGGTGTCAACTACTCCCTTTTGATATTTGTATTTTATTCGATAGATTTAGGAAAGTCAAATTAAATATTCATTAAGATGGTTACAGGGAGAAAATAATGTTATTGAATTGAAAGTATAAAAATTTGCTTATAATTAATGAGTGATAGGTAATAAAATAGATTAGAAAATTGAAGTTGATTTTAATAGAATTGTGACAGGAACTGTGATAAAATCATTTAAGTATCAAATAGAAGCTAATTTAGGCTATTATATGTTTTGAAAGGAAGATTTCAATTGAACAATAAGAAGAATCAGGGACATCTGATTAAGGAAGTATATCCAGATTCTATTGCTGAAGAAATGGAAATAGAGGCAGGAGATATCCTGTTAGCCATTAATGATGAGGAAATAGAGGACGTATTCGATTTCAGATATCTGATTAAAGATGAATATATTGAAGTGTTAATAAGAAAGCCGGACGGTGAAGAATGGTTACTGGAGATCGATAAAGGATTTGATGAGGATTTAGGCATTGAATTTGATAACAGTTTAATGAGTTGTTATAAATCGTGTACCAATAAATGCATGTTCTGTTTTATAGATCAGATGCCTCCAGGTATGAGAGATACCTTATATTTTAAGGATGATGACTCAAGACTGTCTTTTTTGCAAGGTAATTATATAACACTGACAAATATGAAGCAAAAAGATGTAGACCGTATTATACGGATGCATCTGGCACCAATTAACATTTCGATTCAGACCACCAATCCGGAATTGCGTAGTAAAATGCTTCATAATCGATTTGCTGGTGAGAAGCTGAAGTTTTTACAAACCTTTTATGAAAACCATATTGAGATGAATGGACAGATTGTATTATGTAAGAATGTCAATGACGGAGACGAGCTTATAAGGTCCATTGATGATTTAGCAAAATTTTTACCATTCATGCGAAGTGTATCGATAGTTCCAGCAGGTATTACAAAATATAGAGATGGACTTCATCCGCTTGAATTGTTTAACAAACAAGAGGCTGAGCAAGTCATTGATCTGATAGAAAGCAGGCAGAAGGAATTCTATGATGAATTTGGACTGCATTTTATTCATGCCAGTGATGAGTTCTATATCACTGCTGAAAGGGAATTCCCGGAAGAAGACAGATATGATGGTTATATCCAGATAGAAAATGGTGTGGGTATGATGAGGCTGTTTATTAATGAAGTTAATGAGGCATTAGCTGATCGAAAGAAAGAATCAGATTATGATGAATTAAGGGATAACTTATCAAGAACACTAACGCTTGCTACTGGAAAGTTAACATATACTACAATTCAAAAGTTTGCAGATCAAATAATGGAGCTGTTTCCTGGGATAAAGATGAATGTTTGTTGTATCCGTAATGACTTTTTTGGAGAGACAATAACAGTATCTGGCTTGATAACAGGACAAGATTTGATAAAACAGTTAAAAGAAAGAAAAGCTCTAGGTGAAGATCTTGGGGATGTATTGCAGATACCCTCCAATATGCTCAGAATGGGTGAACAGGTATTTTTGGATGACGTCACAGTAGAGGATGTTGAAAAAGAACTAGGATTAAGAGTGGTTGCTATAGATTCAGGCGGAAAAGAGTTTATTGATGCAATCCTTTCCGAGAATTATATTATGGATAGAAATAACGAGAATTTTGTTTATATCAAAGCATATAAGCAAAAAGAGGATAAATAGGTACAAAAGAGAAGGTCAGAAAGTTAAATTTCTGACCTTTTTCCATGACTAATACCTTTGTCATATGTTAGCTAAGTGAGATAATATGGAAACCTTTTCATAATGCATAAGCAGTTTTTACGAAGAAGATAAGGAATTAGTACCGGCAACTAATTGTTGCGGGGTTGCAGCAACGAAGTTCTTTACTTTTAAAGCGCTAGTGGCTAAGCTTACAGTATGCAAGTATTTGAAAGGAGCACAAGTATGGACTTAGGAAACAGAATTAAAACAGAACGTGAAAAATTAAGCATGTCACAGGATGAATTAGCACAGAAAATGGATATCTCACGTCAAGCTATTTCAAAATGGGAAACGGGTAACAGCTATCCGGATATTGAAAAAATCCTAAAGCTGTCACAGATTTTCAACCTTACTCTGGACGATTTGGTTAAGGGTGATAAGAATTTTCAGGATAATCTTATAAAGGAGGGGAGAACCAACCTAACAGGCCTAACTATTTTAGGTTATGTAATGATTGCACTAGGAGTAATTACCTGCATTTGGGGTGGAGGGCAATATCCAATTAACTTTATGAATAGCGATTTTGCTTCCTTCTTAGTGGGAGGATTGATTTTGATAACAATTGGTATTGCCGTAATCCATAAAGTTCCTGGCTGGTTGGTCTTAGGAGTTATGTATGTGGCAGGAATCGTATTAATTATTTTTATGATAGGTTTAAGAATGGAAATGTTTGCTTTATTAGCAGGAATTGTCACTATCTTAGGGCTTGTTTTGTGGTTTACTACATTGGTACTTAAGAGTAAGTTTTACTCGAAATAAGTGTTCAACAGAAGATAAGAGATTCATAGCACAGTGAATCGACAGAAATAAATATAGTTATAATGTTATCTTTATTTTTAGTTAGTAACCGAATTATCCCATTTTAATGCTTTTGCCATTGTTTTAACATATTCCTGGAATAGTATCCAATTAGCAAATGGTGGCAAAAATATATTAAATAGGAGGTTATGATGAGAAAGTTTATTAGAAGTTTAGTATTTCTTTTTTCTATAGCAACATTAAATTTTATATTAGTTCCAGGTAACTACAGTAGTGCAGCAGAAGCAGAATATAATTTAACAAAAACAAATCAAACCACATATAAAGGTGAATCTATATTAGTCTTTACGGAAGATATAACCCTACAGGACTTGAACAGTTATGGTATAGCTTCTTATCCAGAAGTCAAAGAAATTATAGTAGCCGAAGGTGTAACTAGATTTGACTGGAATTTAATACTTAGAAACTTTTTTCCCAATTTAGAGAGCATAAGCATATCCAGTACGGTATCAGAAATTTATTTTTATACAAAACTCTATGAAAGCATCGAATTAAAATATGATAAACTGAAAATAATTCAAGTAGCTGAAGATAATGCTTATTATACCGCGAAGGATAACTGTTTATATAATAAGGAGATGTCACATTTAATACAGTACCCAATGGGTTCATCCAATACCACATATATAATTCCTGATACAGTTAAGACTATAGAACGGAATGCATTTGCTAATGTTAAAATGATTCAATCGGTAACCATTGGTGCTAGCTTAGAAAGCGATCAATATGGGCCAATTAAGTATCGATTATCAAATATAATGGAATATAAAGTAGATAGTAAGAATCCATATTATAGTGTAATTGATGGTGTTCTTTTTAATAAAGAAGGAGATACCCTACTTATTTATCCTGGTAAAAAAGGAACTTCTTATCAGGTGCCAGAAGGAACAGTAACCATTGAAAGCTATGCCTTCTACGAAAATGAATTAAAGTATATCAAACTTCCAAGTACCCTAAAAATAGCAAATGATAGTGCGTTTTCAGCTTGTTCAGAATTGATTTCAATAACGATTCCTAAGTCAGTTTCTTCAATTGATATTCGTGATTTTGTGTACTTAGATTCACTAGAAGAAATTCATGTGGAGAGTGGTAATAAGCTATATGCATCCTATAATGGAATTCTTTATAATGCAGCAAAGACAGAAATGTTATTAGTTCCCGAAGCATATAAGGAAACAGTATTAAAACTTCCAAGTACCTTAGTAGACCTATATGTAAATAGATTTAATTTTGAAAAGATTATAGAAGTAGTAATACCAAAGGGAGTAAAAAATATATATAGTATTTCTGGAAATTCCAAGTTCTTTGAAAAGATCACTCTGGATTCGGGAAATAAGAATTTTGTCATGTATAAAGGGTCTGTTTACAATAAGGAAAAGACCAAATTAGTCTTATTTAAAAAACAACAAAAGGCAGAGTTTCCTAGTACTCTTAAAAAAATTGACGTTCATTATTTGAATAAGAGTGGCATTACTGAAATGGTGATATCAGCAAAAGCAAAGATAACACCTGCAGGGGAAAATGTTTACGACATTCCAACCTTGAAAAAAATAACAGTAGATAAGAATAACCCATATTATACAGTGCAAAATAATATGCTTTTAAACAAAAAGAAAACAGAATTATACGATGCACCTAGAAACTTGACAACACTAAGGATTCCCGCAACGGTGAAAGAAGTTTTGTTTCCAATATTTTATGATGATGATACGAATAAATTAAAGAAAATTGTTATACCGAAGTCAGTTACCAGAATTAGTGAACTTACTTTAGCCAATATAAAGAGCCTTGAAAATATAGAAGTAGAAAAGGGAAATAGTAAGTATACAACGATAAATGGTGTTCTTTACACCAAGGATCTATCAACATTACTCTGTTATCCATTGAATAAACCAGATAAATCCTTCATTATGCCTGACAATGTAAAAAGCATTGAGTTTGCTACCTTCCAACCCTTAAGTTATAAGCTGGAGAGTATTACATTATCTAAAATGCTTGGAGAAGTGTATTATGGTGGATTAAGAGAAATCAAGACGTTAAAAGAGATAAAAGCTCATAAGGATAACGCTAATTATAAAAGCTTAAACGGCGTTCTATATAACAAAGATATGACCGAGCTACTTTTATATCCATTACAAAAAAGAGATACTTCTTTTACTATACCGGACACAGTAATGACTGTATCAGGCTTCAATATTCAGAAAAGCAAATATGTGAATCGTGATGGTTATTATACCATTAATATAGTTTCAAATCCTTATCTGGAAACCTTGCATATTGGGAAAAATGTGAAAGACTTATTTGTAACGTTTCTTAATTATCAAATATGGGGTTTTGAAAATTTGCAAAATATTAGTGTAAGTAAAGATAATCCATACTTTTCCGCAAAAGATGGTGTTCTTTACAATAAAAATTATACTATCATGTATATTTACCCAACTAATAGTAAAAATACTACATTTACTGTGTCAAAAGATGTTAAGGATATAAGTGAAAAAGTTTCAGAATCAATTGCTATAAACAAATTTTTAAAGACAATCGTAGTTGAGACTGGAAACCAGTATTTCAGTACCGACGGATTATGC
>JAFACO010000001.1 GCA_023425485.1 Bacillota bacterium | reverse complement strand
ATACAATACGCTAACTGACTATGATCAAAATATTTATACCTTTTCATCAGGTTCTGATATTCCAGCTTTAATACAGAAGCTTTATACCCATCTGGATAAGAATCCTGATAAATTCTTTTTACATGCGAAATTAATAAATGAACTTTTATTTGATTTGTTAATAGAAAAAAATAGACCGGAAGAATCTGGTGCTTACATCCCAAGCTATTTGACCGAAATCAAGAATGATTTTGATAAAAACTATTGTAGTTGTTTTTCACTGGATACCCTTGAGTCACAGTACCCTGTAAGTAAATACCGAATTTGCAGAGAATTTACTGCACACTATGGAATATCTCCAATTCAATATTTAAATACCAGGCGAATAGAGGTTGCAAAAGAAGCCTTGCGATGCACCAATAAAAAAATTAGTGAAATTGGCAGAATGGTTGGCTTTGATAACACGAACCATTTTATACGTCTGTTCAAACAAAAAACCGGCGTCACTCCACTAATTTATAGAGAGCAACCGCCGGCAAAAAAATATGAAATTAAGTAACTAATCCGTTAATCGTATTTCGCAAGGTATTGATTTGAATATATTGAAACTATGACGGACGTTGACCCGAATAGTTTCAATTTTAATTAAGTCTTGCAACACTGTCCTTGTAAACAATATTTCCTTCCACAATACTTAATCCTGATTTGTATATTTCTCCACTCATTTTTTTCAACAACATATTAATGCTTCTACGAGCCATTTCTTTTACATTAACATCATAGGTAGTTATACCGATATCGCAAAGTCCAGGATAGAGATAATTATCAAATCCTACAATTGATATATCTTCCGGGATACGATACCCTCTTTCCCTTAATGCCTTTATTAAAGTACTTGCTGTAAGGTCGCAATTACAAACAAAGGCTGTCGGCATTTTCTCTGGAAAATCAAACTTAAAGCTAGCCACGTCTCCAGTCTCCCAATCACGGTCGTCCAAAATCCATTCCTCGGAAACTTTTATTCCATGTTCCATCATTGCTTTACAATATCCAAAATATCTGTCATTAATACTACCGGTATAAAGTAGAGTACCAACATAAGCAATATCCTTATGTCCCATATCGAATAGATAATTCATTAACATATAGGTACCGTAATATCCATCTGAAATTACAGCATCACAGTTACTGGTTTCATCAAAAAAATCGAGACATTGGACTGGAATACTCTCATCCGATCGAAGGTTCTGTATGTAACCATTATTAGGCCTGCCAATTAAAATAACACCATCTACTTTTTTCTCTCTAATCAATTTTGGAAGTACTGAATTCTTCTCATCTTCCATACTGATAACTTCCAACATTGTAAAACATTCTTTCTGGAATGCTTTCGTTGCAACTTCCTGATACAGCTTCCAGTAAAACGATTCATACTCACCAAAATATCGATCAGGTACAATAATACCGATATTGTAGCTCTCATTCCTATTCGTGCTTTTTATTACGGCAGGTTGTTTATATCCCATCTGATTCGCGAGTTCTTTAATTTTCTCTCTCATATCCTCGCTGACACCCTTTTGTCCAGACAGTGCTTTTGACACGGTTACTGTGCTTACGCCTAACTCAGATGCGATATTTGCCATTTTCACCTTTTTTGCCATCGAAATTCCCCTATTTAGTTTTTTTAAGTAGTTTTTTACTTTTTTTTAACTATATTCATTTTAATAAAAGGGTATTCCTTTGTCAACAGACAGAATCAATAATGTATTCAATTAACAAAGCTATGAAATAGTCCAGCCCTAGGAGTTTCCTTTGAAGGATAACAGATTCTTACTAATGCAACACACAGAGATATGTAAGTAACTGACAATTAGTCCGCTTCTGCTACCAGATGAATTAACTTGCCTTTAAAGTCACCCCAGGGGTTTTCTATTACAATTCCTGCCTTCATTAAGGTACTTCCGTAATTAATTACTTCTGAACCTTCTATTCTGTACTGTTTTAATGGATCAAGCCCTTTTAGCCGAATCTTTCTACTATGGTAGTTAGGTCTATTCATTACCTGAATGAAAGTTACCAATGATTCGGATTTATCCTTTGAAACTATTTGCCAACAGTCATATTGATGATTACTGGAATAGGAGGCTATACGGTAGTAATCCCCTGTTCTAATAAGTTCATTAAACTTGTGGTACGTCTGTATCTGATTTGGAATCATAGCCCTGTCTTCCATGGGAATCTTTGTAACATCCAATTCATAACCAAAGGTACCTGCCAGCGCAACATATCCTCTGGTTTCAAACGGTGTAGTTCTTCCCACTGTATGGTTGGGACAATCACTTACATGAGCACCCATTGCTGATAATGGATATACCATGGCCGTACCTTCCTGAATTGAAAGTCTTTCTATTGCATCCGTATCATCGGAACACCAAATCTGCGGACTATAAAATAGCATACCTGCATCGAATCTCGCCCCACCTCCTGAACAATTTTCTAATAATAGGTATGGGAATTCTTTTATCAATCTGTCCTGCAATTCATATACTCCAAGTACATAACGGTGGTACAACTCACCTTGTCGGTCGGCAGGAAGCTCCACACTTCCAATATCACTTAGCGGTCTGTTCATATCCCATTTTACATATTCGATGTTAGCTCCTCTTAATATCGTTGCAATACTTTCGTAAATATAATCAATCACTTCTTTTCTTGAGAAGTCCAGTACATACTGATTACGCGAAAGTCCTGCTGTTCTTCCTGGAACTGCTATCGCCCAATCAGGATGTGCTCTGTATAAATCGGAATCCGGTGATACCATCTCTGGCTCAAACCAGATACCAAACTTCATGCCCAATTTATTTACTTCATCAACAAGGTATTTTAATCCACCTTGAAGCTTCTCTTCATTAACCACCCAGTCCCCTAACGCCATATTATCACTGCTTCTGCTACCAAACCAGCCATCATCCATTACAAGCATTTCGATTCCCAAAGACGCCGCTTCTTTTGCGATACTGATTAACTTTTCGGTATCAAAATTAAAGTAAGTTGCTTCCCAGTTATTGATTAAAATCGGACGCTTCTTATCCTTATATTC
>JAFACO010000468.1 GCA_023425485.1 Bacillota bacterium | reverse complement strand
AACTGGATGCATCGGGAAGAAGAAAACCAATTGAGAAGATGGGTTCAGAATTCACTCTTGAGTTAGATACAGTTATTATGTCATTAGGAACAAGCCCTAATCCGTTGATAGCATCAACGACTGGAGGACTTGAAACCAATCGACATGGCTGCATTATTGCAGAGGAACAAACAGGTATAACATCAAAAGATGGTGTATTTGCAGGTGGGGATACAGTTACAGGAGCAGCAACGGTTATTCTTGCGATGGGAGCAGGGAAAGCGGCAGCTGCAGGAATAGATCAGTATTTAAGAAATCAGGATTAAAAAGCTAACTGAATATTTAAAACTAGATCACAGAAGAGATGCGTTATGGGGAACGTATTGGAGGACTTATGGATTATGTAATGATTTACCGATCTGTTGGAATTACTTTTATGGTAGCATCAGTTATTTTACTGACGTTGTCAATTATTAGTGCTGTTCGTCTTCAAAGAAGTAAGCGTTCAAATAAACAGATAAATCAGGAAAATCAAAGAATAAAAGAGCGTTTTCGTGAATTAGAGGAAAACTATAACACCTCTATGATTTCCTTTAATGAGTTAACGGGTAAATATGAAGAGTTAAATAAGAATAAAGAAAACATGAAAAAGCTGGCATATACGGATTATCTTACGGAACTACCGAACAGAGCAGCCTTTACGGAAATGCTTGATAACATTATGCTGACCCTACGCAGTGAAGAAACCATTGCAATACTGGATATCGATATTGATAACTTTAAGAATATTAATGATACCTTGGGGCATTCCTATGGTGATGAGCTTTTAATCGACGTAACCTATCGCTTGAAACAAGTTATGGATGAAAATGACTACCTGGCTAGAATTGGTGGGGATGAATTTATTGTTCTAACACAGAATCTTACGGATAATCTGATTTTTGAAGAAAAGATCAAGAAGATCAAGAATGTATTTAGTTATCCCTTTGTTCTTTCTACGAAAGAGTATTTTGTTACCGTGAGTATAGGTGTTGCATTTGCTCCTAAGGATGGTAAGACCTCCATGGCTTTAATAAAAAATGTTGACTCTGCTATGTATGTAGCAAAAGAGAATGGGAAGAATACGCATGCCTATTTTGATTATTCTTTTAATCAAAAGTTGACAGAAAAAATTGAAACTCAGTCAGAACTGCGTAAAGCACTGGAGAGAGATGAATTTGAACTGTTTTATCAGGCACAGATGAATCTTGAATCAAAGCAAGTGGTAGGTTTTGAAGCATTAATTCGATGGAACCACCCGACGAAAGGTTTAATATCACCTGTGGACTTTATTAAAATTGCCGAAGAGACGGGACTTATTGTTCCAATTGGAAAATGGGTTTTAAGAACGGCTTGTAAGCAATTAAAAGAATGGTCTGACGTATATCCTGGGATAACTATGGCTGTTAATCTATCGGCAAGGCAATTTAAGGATAGAGAATTCGTTAGACAGGTAAATGAAGTAATTGATGAAACTGGTATTGATCCGAAGAATTTGGAGCTTGAGATAACAGAAACGATAGCACTTGATGATATTGAATACACAATCGCTACAATACATGAGTTAAGAAAGCTTGGTGTAAACTTTTCCTTAGATGATTTTGGAACGGGTTATTCTTCCATGAATTACTTAAAGAGACTTCCGGTTAGTAATTTAAAAATTGATAAGAGTTTCTTAGATACCGTAATGGATGATGTGAGTGATCAGAAAATAATTCAGACAATAATTACTCTTGCTAGAAATCTGGATTTACATGTTATTGCAGAAGGTGTAGAAAGTTCTGATCAAGAGGTATTCTTAAAGGAATCCAATTGTGATATGGCCCAAGGATTTTTATATAGTAAACCTGTACCAACTGACAAAGCTGTTCAGTTTTTAAAAAAAAATAACCTGATATAGATACATAGGATTTTTGGTTTTTGGCTTTGTATTTCAGCCAATATAAAAGTCTATAGAAACTGGCGAAGGGGATATTCATTATGTTATATTCTAGAAAAACGAATGTGATATTTGGTATCCTGCAAGTAATATTATATCTTGCTTTTCTTATTTTAGACCTAACAGAAACAGCTCCTAGTTTTTCTATTACAATAAAATACACAATAATTATCGTATGTTTTTGTTATGCGTTCTTTACCAAGAGCGCAGGCAAAAGCATACTTTTTTATTCTGTCCTTTTGCATAAGTTAGCATTGTTTTTCACTGTAATATCGGATTTGTTCTTACTTGTTCTGGATATTCAACTAGCAGGCGTACTTACCTTTATTCCTGTTCAGATTTTTTATGGCGTTAGAATCAGCATTATGAAAAATAATAATTTGATAAAAGATATTACTATAAGAATAATATCTCAAGCGTCAATCACGTTGTTTATTGTATTTATTCTTAAACAGATTAATGTTATGATTAATCCGTTACTGGTCGCTACCATCTTTTATTTTATATATATTTTAACGAATACGATTCTAGCGATTATAACTGTTACAACGAGTACGAAATACAAACAGCTTAGTATAAGGCTCTTTACTATTGGAATGGTGTTGTTTTTGCTTTGTGATATTAATGTAGGGCTTTTTAATTTGGCCTCATTTGTTACAATGCCAGAGAATATTTATGTCGTATTGTATTCGCTTTCTTCCATTTTAATGTGGACTTTCTACGCTCCGTCGCAGGTTTTACTTGCTTATAGTAGTCAGGCAACTGCAAAAGAACACATTAACGAAACAGTGTAAAACTAAGTAAAAGGGTTGAAATTCGTTAATTTGTACAAAAATTGCCAATAAGTTTATGGAAATAAATGTAATTAGGATGCTTGTCAATTGGTGGAATATTTGTTACAATGTTTTTTAGGTAATTTGTCTTAAATTCTTTCTTGCTTCATTCTTATCCATGTTCGGATACAAAACGCTCAATTTTTAAATTAAATAGGAGGACTTTGCTTATGCAGCAAATATTAAAGGAATCAGGAGTTAGTTATGCCTCATTTGTTGATGATATTACCGAGATGGTAAAATGCAGACTAGGCAGGGAATACGACATTAATGTCATTAAAGTAACAAAGAACAATTCTATTGAATTGGATAGTCTGGTTATTAGGGAAAAAGGAAGGAATTTTGCACCTAATATTTATTTGCTGCCTTATTACGAGGCATATATGGATGGAGTAAGTCTACAAGAGCTGACGAGTCGTGTATGTGCGGCATCTAATCATTATTCCTCTCCATTTCCAGAAAAGAATCTGGAGCTATCAATGAAAGAAATGAGAGAGAATATAGTCATCAGACTTGTTAACTATGATAAAAATAAAAAGTTATTAGAGAGCATACCATATATAAAGTATTTGGACTTAGCAGTCATCTTTCATTGCTTAGTACATAATGTTGGGGAAGGGCTTGGTACAATACGAATTACAAA
>JAFACO010000433.1 GCA_023425485.1 Bacillota bacterium | reverse complement strand
CCTTTAAGGCTTGAAGGCTATTAGGAACAAGGATATAGGGGCGTGTTGGTGTTACTGGAGGTTTTTCACATAATACGGCAAGTGCACCTTTTTCATAAGCAGTATCTATAAAATCGTGACCGTCCACACGTTCACCGCAGGTAGCAATAAACAAATAATTATCCTTAACCAGGCGTGAATCGATAACTGCACCAGTTATTTCATATTCACTATAAGAATCAGCCAGATATAGCTGGCCCTGACATACTTTTGCAATCTGAGTTAATGTTAAATTTTTCATGACCCATCCCTTACTATTTTGACTTGTTAATTGTTGTTTAGATTTTAATATAACTAATTAGAAGTGTTATATTTATTTAAAGATATTTCAATTATTTTCTCACACAAATCTTCAAATTCAATGCCTGCAGCTCTTGCTTCCTGTGGAAGTAAGGACATTGGTGTCATGCCGGGGAGTGTATTTGCTTCAAGACAGAATAGTTCATTATTTTCATTCAATAAGAAATCCATACGTGCATAGGTTTTAATTCTAAGCGCCTGGAAAACTCTCTCTGCAAGATATTGCATTTGTGCAGTGATATCAGCTTCCAAAATAGCAGGACAGGTTTCCACAGTACTTCCGGGTTGGTATTTATTTTTGTAATCATAAAAGCTTACAAGTGGAGCGATTTCAATGATTGGAAGTGCTTTGCCATCCAAGACCCCCACAGAGAATTCACGTCCTTTGATAAATTGTTCAATAACTACCTCGTCGCCGTAAAGAAAGGCACTTTGTAAGGCAGAGTTCATTTCCTCCTCGGTTTGTGCAATGGAAACTCCGACGCTGGAACCACCACAGGTTGCTTTCACAACACAAGGGTAGGAATTCCATTCAAAGCTTTCATTTTTTCTGGCACGAATTCCAAGTGGTGTAGGAATATTATAATAAGCAAAGATTTCTTTTGAAATTGCTTTATCCATAGCAATTGCGCTACTAGTGAAATCAGTTCCGGTATAAGGAATACCCATGAGATCGAAAGCTGCCTGAATTTTACCATCCTCACCGTTCTCTCCGTGTAATGCAATAAATACAATATCTGCTTGAGAGCAGATATCAATAACACCTTTACCAAAAAAGTTTTTGGAATCTCCACTTCTTAAAGCTTTAATCTGGTCGAGATCTGGATTATTTTCTTTTATAGCCCCAATGTTAGCAGCCCAATCCTTTTCCACCTCAAATATGTCATTGGTAGAGTCCTCATATCCTAAGTAAACATCCAGTAAAAGAGCTTGATGCCCTCTGTGCTTTAATGCCTTATAGATCATGGTGCCAGTTGATAAGGAAACATCTCTTTCTGTACTTGTACCACCAGCTAAAACTACAATTTTCATGGTCGAACCTCGCTTTCAATTTCTTGCAGATATTTAATTTATATCTATGGTAATGTCATTAAATTTGTGATTAAGGTTTTAAGTCTAAACAAGTATAACCCATACAAAAGAACAAGTAAATAGCTGATACTGCTACATAGTTTTTAAATAATGCTTTCCTATTAAAATAAATATTTGAAGAAATTTGCATGAAAAATATGTATCTTAAAATAATAGGATAAGTAGAATAATTAGCTGAAAGAAGAAATGATTTATTAATGTAGCAGGAATTAACCTATAAAAAAATGTAACAAAAATTACCATAATAATATTTCATTATACGGTTAACAATATGATTACAGGCAATACAAAACAAAGTCACCCGCGGTGATAATACTTAATAAGTAGCCGCTGAACCTACAAAAAGATGATTTTGTATCTTGATTGCTTTGATGATAATATATGGAGGTGAAAAAGTATGGCAAGTAACAATAGTGGAAGCAACAGAGCAGCAGTTCCAGAAGCAAAAGAAGCTCTTAACCGTTTTAAAATGGAAGTTGCAGGCGAAATTGGTGTTCCTTTAAAACAAGGATACAATGGCGAATTAACTAGCAAGCAGAACGGTTCTGTAGGCGGTGAAATGGTTAAACGTATGATCAGACAGCAGGAACAACAGATGTCTGGTGGAGCATCTAAATAATTAAAACTGAATAGTTTTCCGTAAAACAAAAACATCACTGAATGAGCGATTATATCACTTGTTCAGTGATGTTTTTTGCCTTTATAAAAACTCTTTCTATAATTTTTTATTTCAAAAGCTTTTGTTGTATGTTAAAATATTCGTGATTAATCTGACTACAAGATTCATATGTTAAGTTAGGCAATATTAATTTAATAATGCATAGCCTATGGATATGAACTGATATACATGGCCCGCAAGGGAAACGGCATATACTAAATATATAGCATGGAAAGGATATTAATAATGGGTAAATATTTTGGAACAGATGGTTTTCGAGGGGAAGCTAACGTCAATCTTACAGTAGAGCACGCTTATAAAGTGGGTAGATTTTTGGGTCATTACTATGGAAGGGAACATAAGGCTAATATTGTTATTGGAAAGGATACCAGAAGATCCAGCTATATGTTTGAATATTCTCTAGTAGCAGGATTAACAGCGAGTGGTGCAGATGTATATTTATTGCATGTTACACCAACACCAAGCGTATCCTATGTTGTGCGCAGTGAGGGGTTTGATTGCGGAATCATGATATCAGCAAGTCATAATGTATATTATGATAACGGAATTAAGATTATTAACAGCAATGGCTATAAATTAGAGGCAGAGGTAGAGGATTTAATTGAAGCCTATATCGATAGTAAAGAAGACACGTTACCCATGGCGACCAGAGAGAATATTGGTAAAACTGTGGACTATGCTATAGGAAGAAATAGATACATTGGGTATCTAATCTCGCTTGCCACAAGATCGTTTCAAAATAAAAGAGTCGGCTTGGACCTTTCTAATGGATCAGCTTCAACAGTTGCAAAAGGAGTGTTTGACGCTCTGGGTGCAAAAACCTTTGTTATTAACGGGGATCCCGATGGAACAAACATCAATAGAGACTGTGGGTCCACTCATATTGAACATTTACAGAAATATGTGGTAGAAAATAATTTGGATGTTGGATTTGCTTATGATGGAGATGCAGATCGATGTTTGGCAGTGGATGAAAAGGGCAATATTATAGATGGCGATTTAATCCTGTATATATCATCTGTTTATATGAAGAGCCGCAACGAACTTGCCAATAATACGGTAGTAACAACCATAATGTCTAATTTGGGCTTATACAAAGCTTTGGAACGCAAGGACATTCAATATGAAAAAACCGCTGTCGGTGATAAATATGTGTTTGAGAATATGATGGAGAATAAACATTCCCTTGGCGGAGAGCAGTCCGGACACATTATATATAGCAAACATGCTACAACAGGGGATGGAGTGCTAACCTCATTAAAATTAATGGAGGTTATGCTGGAGAGCAAAACTACTTTATCAGAACTACACAAAGAAGTAATTATTTATCCGCAGATTTTAGAAAATGTAAAAGTAAACAATAAAAAAGAAGCGCGGGAAGATGAAGAAGTAATAAAGATTGTAGCGCAGATTGAAGAGGAGCTTGGCAGCAACGGTAGGATACTGGTACGAGAAAGTGGTACAGAACCTGTAGTAAGAGTTATGGTTGAGGCAGAGACCCAGGAACTTTGCAGAAGCCTGGTAGATCGTGTTGTTGGGGTCATGAGACAACAGGGACATGTAAAATAACAGTTCAGCCATTAGCTCGATTTCGCTTCGCAAAATCTCGCTAAGGCAGAGCGCCTTACAAGTTATTTATGCAATATGTATTTGAAAGCAAGCTTTCATGAAGTTTTGTAAAATAACAGTTCAGCCATTAGCTCGATTTCGCTTCGCAAAATCTCGCTAAGGCAGAGCGCCCCACAAGTTTTTAATACAATATGTAATTGAAAGCAAGCTTTCATGAAGTTTTGTAAAATAACAGTTCAGCCATTAGCTCGATTTCGCTTCGCAAAATCTCGCTAAGGCAGAGCGCCCCACAAGTTTTTAGTACAATATGTAATTGAAAGCAAGCTTTCTTACATATTGTATTAAAAACTTGCATGGCTGAACTGTTTAATAAATAATTTATTAATTGTGGTATTTACAGAATCATTATGTTATAATATACTAATGTCAAATTGCCTGTAGTTTAGGCAGAGTGTACTTTTGCCTGAAGAATTATGGTGTCCCAGTAAGCAATAATGAAGTACATTATTATAGAAAAATCGGAGGAATGAAGTTCCTCCAAAAAGAATATCGGAGGAATTAAATTCCTCCAAAACAAAAACGGAGGAATAAAATGAGTTTACAAGTTGAAAAATTAGAGAAGAACATGGCAAAGCTTACAATAGAAGCTTCCGCAGAAGATTTTGAAAAAGCTTTACAGAAAGCTTACCAGAAAAACAAGGGAAAGCTTAATGTTCAAGGTTTTAGAAAAGGCAAAGCTCCACGCGCAATTATTGAGAAAATGTATGGCGCAAGTGTATTCTATGAGGATGCAGCAAACGAGTTAATTCCAGAGGCATATGAGAAAGCAGTAGAAGAAAGTGGCTTAGATATCGTATCCAGACCAGAAATTGATATTGTTCAAGTTGAGAAGGGTCAGACCTTCATCTTTACAGCAGAAGTAGCAGTAAAACCTGAAGTTACTTTAGGAGATTACAAAGGTATTGAAGTTGAAAAGAAGGAAGCAACTGTAACAGAAGAAGAGATTTTAGAGAAGATTAACAAAGAACGCGAGCAGAATTCCAGAACCATTACAGTAGAAGACAGAGCGGTTATGGATGGCGATATCACTGTAATTGATTTTGAAGGATTTGTTGATGGTGTACCTTTTGAAGGTGGTAAGGGAGAAGATTATTCTCTTACAATCGGCTCTCATTCCTTTATTGATACTTTTGAAGAGCAGTTAATTGGTAAAGAAATTGGTGCAGAAGTAGATGTTAATGTTACCTTCCCAGAGCAGTATCAGGCAGCTGAACTTGCAGGCAAACCAGCATTGTTCAAAGTTGTAGTGAAAGAAATTAAAGTAAAGGAACTTCCAGAGCTTGATGATGATTTTGCACAGGATGTTTCTGAATTTGATACTTTAGATGAATACAAAGAGAGTATCAAGGCTACAATTAAGGAAGGCAAAGAGAAAGAATTAAAGACAGCGAAAGAGAATGAAATTGTTGATAAGATTATTGAAAACGCAACAATGGATATCCCAGAGCCAATGATTAAGGTACAGGTTAATCAGATGGCGGATGATTTCGCACAGAGAATTCAGTATCAGGGTCTTAATATTGAACAGTACTTCCAGTTCACAGGAATGGACGCTAATAAATTCCTTGAAAGCTTACACCCACAGGCAGTTAAGCGCATCCAGAGCAGATTAGTACTAGAAGCAATCGCTAAGTTAGAAAATATTGAAGTAAGCGAAGAAGAATTAGAAAAAGAACTTACTGATATGGCAACCATGTATCAGATGGAAGCTGATAAGCTCAAAGAGTTAATCGGTGAGAAGGAAAAAGAACAAATTAAAGCTGACCTTGCAGTTCAAAAGGCTGTTGATTTTGTAGTTGCACAGTCTAAAGAAGTGTAATAGCATAAATTATTAATACGAATGAAGTACAAATAAGGAGGATAAATGTATGAGTTTAGTACCTTATGTCATTGAACAAACAAGCCGTGGTGAGAGAAGCTACGACATCTATTCCAGACTTTTAAAAGAAAGAATCATTTTCCTCGGGGAAGAAGTAAATGATGTAACAGCAAGTTTAATTGTTGCACAGTTATTATTTTTAGAATCAGAGGATCCAGGTAAGGATATTAACTTCTATATTAATAGCCCCGGTGGTTCTGTAACAGCTGGTATGGCAATCTATGATACCATGAATTATATTAAATGTGATGTTTCCACAATTTGTATTGGTATGGCTGCAAGTATGGGCGCATTCCTTCTTTCCGGTGGTGCAAAAGGCAAAAGATTTGCGCTTCCTAATGCAGAAGTAATGATTCACCAGCCATCCGGCGGTGCTAGAG
>JAFACO010000385.1 GCA_023425485.1 Bacillota bacterium | reverse complement strand
ATATATCCCAAAGCCAATGCACTAGAATCCCATTTCTTCACGGCAGGGTTTGAAGCAATAATCTCTGCATTAAATTCATTATAAGCTTCATCTAAATACGGATTATATTCCATCTCATCCGGATAATCCGCCCCCATGTATTCAAACACAGCTGTGGTAGTATAGCTTTTATCACACTCCTTAAGAAAATCATTAATTGTAACTGTTAGACTTGTCCCTATACAAAGGATAATTACAACCATAACAATTAGGAAAAAGAACAAAATTGATTTCTTCCAGGATCTGAAAATATTTAATAAGCTATGCCTTAAAATCATAATATACTCCTTTGCAAGAATTTCTACGTAATAAGTTAAAATAATAACATTTGCTACATTATACAATAAATGTAATTTATTATCAAATTAGAAAAATAATATGAATAGATAAATATAACTTAGACTATCTTACCATTATCTATTAATACATCTCCTGAATCTATAACATCACTTATCATGGTGTATATGATACCGTTTTTAATTAATAACATAAATAACCATCGTTTTATTTTCAAAAATATCGATTGTAGGACTTGTAATAAATATACAAACCCATATGAGTATAAATAAAATCATAAAGGTAATAATAATCTTGTTAAATTAAACATCATTCTAGGAGGAAATATAAAATGGATAATAATTCAAACAGAAACTCATCAAATGATTCAAGCAGAAATTCTTCCAATAACTCAAGCAGAAACGCTTCCAATGAGTCAAGCAGAAATTCTTCCAATAACTCAAGCAGAAATTCTTCTAATGACTCAAGCAGAAATTCTTCCAATAACTCAAACAGAAATTCTTCCAATGAGTCAAGTAGAAATTCTTCTAAAGATTCAAACAGATAAGCTTGCAGCAGAAGCAATGATTTATTATATTAATTCGCTTGTCTTTTATCAGCTGTTTCAGTATAAAATGATGATCTGCGATAAATATTAGGGTGGGTAAATCACCCTAATATTTTTTTATAAAAAAGACAGTAAGTATTCTCTTACCGTCCTTAAAAAGGTTATCTTCTTTTTATTTAGATATTATTTCTACCTTGTTTTTACTATACCGAAGGCTATACCCAACTACCATAAATGCAATTGCCCCTATACCATAGACATTTCCTAATGGAGCCGTACCTGTTTTTGGAATATTTACTGGATTATCTATTCCTTCGAGCATATAATCTGTAATGACCTTAATTGCATCGTCTGATATATCCTTATTAAGATTGGTATCAGCAAGTATACTTCTTAATTGATTTGGCCAGTCATACGCCTCTCCGTTCATAGTCTCTACTAGAAAAGTAACAATATTAACAGTTAGACTATTCTTCATATTATCTCTAGCTAATCTTAGATATTCCATAGATTGCGTAGTTTCAAAATAAATATCATCCATTGCTAGAAGGTATCCAATGCAAAATTGCTGATCTCCGGATAGGTCTTTCATATCAATGTCCTTAAGTTCTTTACCATAAATAAATTGACAATAAACTTGCGCATTATTCTTCCCGTCTACGCTCCAGGAAAGTGCATTAATGATAGCCGCCTTAACATCGATCGGGTTATTTGCATCAGCCAAATATGTCGCCATATCTTCGGTAATAGTATTACGCTCACTCGCTTTCTTTACTATGTCAACATTATAATAGGCTTTGCTAAATGGAGTAGAAGTTACCGGGGAGTCTGCTAATGCTGTTTCTGTTATAAAAACCAAACCTATTATTACTGTAATAATTGCTATTAATTTCTTCATAATATCCTCCCTTTCATGAGAAAAATTAACACTTTGCTGTGGCATGTTATAATTCATTACTAGAACCTCATTTTTATCTTAAACTAATTATAGAACAGATATATAAATATTTCCAGTTTTTTATTATTTCACTACGCATTAAAATTATCTAAAAACAGCTAATTTTTAGCTTGCTTTAAGGTTTGTATAACAGAAGGTATTTCTAGTATCCATTAATTACGATTACTTCCCCTTCTTCGAGCGTCGGCGGCTGGAAATTATCATAATAAAGTGCTGCTGTCTCCTCTGTTACTATGATATCATTTTGATGGCTTCCATTTCTTTTTCGAATACGTTCCAGAACAACTTCCTTAGGGGTTTGAATATAGTATATCTTTGGTTCAATATTATATTTTTTAAGCAATACGATATATTCGTTTCTCATTTCCCTAGACCAAAAGGAATAGTCAAGAACAATATCTATATTCTGCTTAATAAGTAAAATCAGTTTATCATCAAGAAAGTTTTTAATATCTTTCCATATTTCAATTGGCAAAGGATGTGCTTTGTAACCTCGTTTGTAGGATTCTTCATCAAATGAAAGTATCGTCATTCCAGCACTTGCAAATTTCTTAGCTAAGGTAGATTTACCAGCTCCTGCAGGTCCACACATAAAATAAACTCTACTTGAGGACATGTTATTCATATAATTTACCTCCTTATGGTGCATGAGGTAATTATAAATTACAAAATGAATTTTTCAAGTACAAAAGTATCAAGAATTATAAATTTTCCATAACATATATATCTATATAATAATTTAATAGGTGTATCGTATGAGTACATGTAGCAACCGAATAGTTGGGGAGGATTACGCTGATTTTATTGCTGACTATCAGCTAGATACTGATGAAAATCTTACTAACGAAGGAATATGCTATATTCCAATTGATTCCACTTTCACAGCAGTTTATATGCCTCTAAATTTATTACCAGCGAGTCCGTTGAAAGAATATGGTTATAAGGTCCATGCCAGATTATTCGGATTGTTAGACATGAAAAGCTTAGAAGATTCAGGCGTTACAGGCCTTCGCAATATACCTGGTTTAGATTTAAGAGGCCAGGGAGTTATAATCGGAATCGTTGATACGGGAATTGATTATACGAATAAAGCTTTTAGGTATGCCGATGGCACATCAAAAATAATGTCAATTTGGGATCAGACTATACAAGGTGAAAATGCTCCTGAGGGCTTCTATTATGGAACGGAGTATACCAGGGACCAAATCAATTCTGCACTTGGCCAAAATGATCCTCTAACTATTGTTCCAAGCACTGATAATATTGGCCATGGGACATTTCTAGCGGGTATTGCCGCAGGCAATGTGGATAATGAAAACGATTTTTCAGGAGTTGTCCCCGACTCTGAAATTATTGTTGTTAAACTTAAAGAAGCAAAAGCTGGATTAAGAAATTATTATATGGTCTCACCGGATACAATTTGCTATCAAGAAAATGATATTATGCTGGGGGTGAAATATTTAATTGAAACCGCAGAAAAATATCATAGACCAATTTCAATTTGCATCGGTCTTGGAGCATCTCAAGGTGCTCATGATGAGTTTGGATCCTTAAGTGTTTATTTATCGAACCTTTCACAATATGATGGAGTATCAATCGCCATTGCTGCAGGTAATGAAGGCAATAGTAGACATCATTATGAAAGTGTTTTATTAATTGGTGTTAATACAGAAACCATCGAACTTATTGTTGGACCAAATGAACCGGGCCTTTATATGGAAATATGGGGAGATGTTCCCAACACCTTTTCCATATCAATGATTACCCCTGGGGGTGAAGCAGTTCCTATGATTTCGCCAAGAATAAACGAAAGTAGAGAAGTCCGTTTTATTTTTGAGACTACAGCTATTTTTATTGATGTTTTACTAGTTGGTTCTAGATCGGGTGCTCAAGTTGTTACTATGAGATTTCGAGAGCCTGCAGAAGGTACTTGGCGTATTACAATTGAAAAAATAAATAAAAGTTTAGCTTTGCACATTAATAGTTGGTTACCTATGAATGGATTTATTGGTAATGAAACATTTTTTGTTCGATCTTCTCCTTACACAACCCTCACTTCTCCCGGTAATACGTATAACCCAATCGTTTTAACTGCATATGATAGTTCAAATGGAAGCCTTTATATGAACGCCAGTCGAGGCTTTACCCGAACCGGACAAATAGCTCCTGATTTAGCAGCGCCAGGGGTTAATATTGTCGGTCCAGCTCCAAGAAATAGTTATGTCACCCTTTCGGGGACTAGTATTGCAGCAGCACATACTGCTGGAATTGCTGCGATGCTATTAGAATGGGGTAAGGTGAAAGGAAATGTTAGATATATGGATGGAGTCGATGTAAAAAATCTGCTAATTCGTGGTGCAGATAGAGACCCCGGGAAAGTATATCCAAATAGAGAAAATGGTTTTGGAACACTGAACATATTTGGTGTATTTGAAAATCTTAGAGGCAATTAATAAGAATACAACACATAGACATAACCCCCTCTAGTTACTTATAAAGTTACAAGTAATTAGAGGGGGAGGAAAACGTCAATTTATAATAAACTTTCTATAACCCTATGTAAACCCGTATTCCAAGGTCTCGACTCCACCATTTTAATACCTAACTTATTGCAATGATCTGCTTGCCACTCTCCATAGGCAACGCTGATTTCCGCTCTGAACTCTTGCAAGTCTCCACCTTCTCTGGATAAATAATTCTGTACTATTTGATTTTTATCAGGCTCACTCACAAAAATAGCTTTAATTTCTTTGCTATTAAATAATTCAGTAATTTCCGGGTGAATAAAATCACCCTCGATAATGATAGGTAATTTATCTTCAATATGCCTGTTTGCAAGCTCTATTAATACAGAGCACATTTCTTTACTTACCTCTATCAACCACTTTATATTGCCATCCACTCCGATATTCCTCCAATCAACACCTTCATCCCAATAATGAATTGCAGGGAAAGTCTCTTTTGTGGTAACTGCTTTTATAGCTATGTGTATGTCATCCGCCTCTATTACGTTTACTCCATAATAGTTAGCAATTTCGTAAGCTAGACTTGATTTGCCGGTGCCAGATGGTCCACCTATAAATAATACTGTCCAATTTCTATCTCTATTCATATACTCACCCCTCAATCCTTATTATACTTTAATATGTTGCGCCATTCATTCGCAGCGATAATTTTCCAAAACATTCACTATCTTTATAATAACATAATTACCCATATAACACATTAATTAATCTTCATTTATTGCTTTTCAGTATTTAAATCCCCTTTTAATGTATTTAACACAATTATTCTACAACTTATCTATAAATAATTAGTACAAAAAAAGAATATATACCTAATCGCAGGTGTATATTCTTCTTCAATTTAAATGATATAGACTAATAAATCAATTTTATCGTTCTTGAGTAGATAGGTATATTATACTCTCGTCAAAAATACCACCGTCTCCACATGCATTCTGTTACTCTCGGAAATTTTTATTTAAAAATCAGTACGACTTACAATTCTAAAACTGTTATTGGCTCATTGTTTTAAACTTCGCCGTTATCGCAAAAACCAAAGCTTTCATATAATTTTTTAGCAACTACATTATCTGACTCATATAATATCATTTGAATTCATTGATAACCTACTTGAGTTAGTATCCTTCATACCGTAATTCCATTGTACTTCGTATCAAAAAAATTACTAGACTTTAATTCCAACTTATGGTATGATGTATAATGTACTATGCTTAAAAAAGCTTCTTCAAATATCGAAGAAGCTTTTTATTTATAACCAAATATTCTTTAATCTATTTCGACCATCTTAATGAATAGTTTTAAAAGAAAACTTTGTTTTTCTGCCCATAAAATATGCTCCCTCCTAAGTGACAAGTTTATTATTTTACTTGTCTACCTAGAAGGCAATGTCATTTAGTTAAGCAATTAATAGGATAAAGATACTTCGTAGTAAAGAGTATCTTTATCTTATTTTTTTACAAACACATATAAAAAGGTGTTGACAAATCGTCAAAAATTTGCGGGCTTCGCCCCTTAAAGTATAAATTTTAAGGAGGCAGCCTATGAACCCTGACATTTTAAATCTAAATCTCAAAGATGTAATCGAAGACGTTGAGAAAAATCTGTCAAACTATCTCATTGATCCAACAAAGAACTTTACCAGAAAAAGAAAACTGAATTTTTCAACTATTATTTCCCTGCTGATCGGAATGGGTGGAAATACTATAAATAAAGAATTATGGAATTACTTTGGTTACTCGACTACTACAGTATCTGCACCAGCATTTGTTCAGCAACGGAGCAAAATCAAATATCAGGCAATAGAAGACATCTTTCATTCCTTTGTGAATAAGTGTGACAGGCAATCATTATATAAAGGCTATCGATTGTTGGCTGTAGACGGATCCGATGTTAGATTACCAACAGATAAAAGAGAAGTTTTTACATATCTAGCAAACGATGATACAAGCGAAGGCTACAACTTACTGCATCTGGATGCTATGTATGATATTTTGCAGCACAATTATATTGATGCATCTCTTCAATCAAAAATCGGAATGAATGAACACAGTGCACTTGTTTCGATGATTGACAGATCTAAGATACAGGATAAAGCTATCGTTATTGCTGACCGGGGATATGCATCATTTAACAATATCGCTCACTGTCAAGAAAAAAACTGGTCGTATATAATCCGCGCCAAAGAGACATACGGAATAAAATATACAGTACCACATACAGAGACATATGATATTGATGTGATGATAACCTTGACACGTCGACAAACAAAAGAGACACGTAAACTTATAAAAGAAAATCCTGAGAGATACCGTTGGATTCAGCCGCATACAACATTTGACTATATTCAGCCAAAAAGTGATACAATGTATGATCTACCTATTAGTATTGTACGATTTAAGTTGTCGGATACATCATTTGAAACTATTTTTACTAATCTTCCAAGAGAAGAATTTTCAGCTGATGTTTTGAAAGAGTTGTATCACTTACGTTGGGGAATAGAAACATCTTTTAAGGAATTAAAATACAATGTTGGATTGATAAATTTTCATAGTAAAAAAATAGAATTTATATTTCAAGAAATATATGCAAAGCTAATCATGTATAATTTTTCTGCTTCCATCGTCTATGATCAACCAACTGTACAGAATAAAAGAATTAACTTTTCAAAATCAATCACATAATGCTATGAGTTTTTCAAGGAAAAGCTTTCAAGCAATACACTATTAGAAATGTTAATAAAAATTGTTTCGCCAATTCGATCTAATCGAACGTTTGAGAGAAAAAAGAAACCGAAAAGTGCAATAAGTTTTGCTTACAGAGTATCTTGATTTAGAATTTCCCATAAATTAATCAGAATAGGTGCAAGACACTTTGCGCCTGCTTTTGTGTTGCTTAAAAAGCAAAACGGTAGCCGCTTATGATAGCATCTACCGTTTTTTATTTCTATTATAAAATGTTTTTCTTTATGAAATGCTGCTTAACTAAATGACATTTAACCTAGAAGGGAGCATATCAGAATAACTGCGGTACCTGTTTTTTGTTTTCTAGATATCACTAAATATAACTCAATAAATGAATACACAAATTAATCGTTATTCGGTGTAATTGTTTGTACGGTTAAATTAGAGATAATTAATTTGCAGTTATCTTTTATGAATTCTTCATTTATATCAACAAGACCTGGTTCTATTTGCTCTAGGTCATATTTAAATATATCGTACCAATCAAAGTTTGTTTCACCGGGATCAATCACTATACCAGCTTTGGCATTTCTGTATGTAACACCCTTATATTGAACATATGTCTCACCTGTAATATGAAGTTTAAAATCTGTATTGTTTTGAACAAAAATCTTATATCTGAAGCGATCAGTACCATTAGAAGTTATCTCATAAGTATAATCAATCTTATTACTTATCGGAACCTCATAGTAAATAGCTACTGGAGTGTTATTTTCTGGTGTGCATTCCATGTATGAGATTTTTTCAGTGCAGTCCGATAGATCAATATATAAAATTGTACTGCTTTTTGCTGCAATCACACTTTCTTCATAATAATCATGTATTTTTTTTCCATTGGAATTATAAACATTTATTCTTAGATGTGTCGTTATTGGATAAGAGTATGGATTTTTTGCTGTGACCTTAGCATATTTTTCATACATTTTGTAGCTTGTCTTAATTTTTTTTCCAAAATCATCGCTTTTCTTGTAAGTAAGGACTGTTACTATACACTCAAGTTTTGTATTGCCGATTTTACAGGTTATGGTACATTTCCCCTTTTTTAATGCATGTACATATCCGTGATCTGATACAGTAGCTATTGACTTGTCAGAACTTGACCATTTGGCTTTTTTCGTTGCATTAGCTATTTGTAGGTTGGCTTGATCATAGGTATAACCACCAGTATAGCCATCATTTACAAAGAGTGTGAGCTCCGTGCAATTTAAACTAGGCGTTTTTGAAGCGGCAGATACTTTTGGGGCTGCACTTAGTGGGCTGAGAGAGAGGACCAATGTTACAATACATAAAATACTTAATATTTGGTACTTGAATGATTTTTTCATTGGATTATTCCTTTCATGATATATTTGTTTTATTATAACATAAAAAGGCATAAATTTCAAATCTTTATCAATATCTAATATTTTATATTGTACCTAATCTTGTGCACCTTATAAAGCTGTGATTCTAAAACATTTTTATAGAACACATTAAGTAAAAATGTTTATTCCCTATAAAGTTTGTATTATAAAATCAGTATTCAATTCATTTTTTACTTCTTTTTCCAACTATCTATATAAGCATGCAATAATGTCTCTAGCATTTATATTTATGTTATAATCATTAAATGCCATAGCTAAAGCAATTATAAAGTCTACTCTAGGAAATGCCCTATTCCTCGCTTCAAATGTTTCAAAGTAAAATCTAAGCATCAACTGTATTATATTGTCAATTCCACTTTTTATATATTATATATAAAAGCCCCAGAACTAAATAGCTCTAGAGCCTTCGATATATTGAATATAATTATAAATTTATCTCAATTTCCACATTATAGTTCGCCGTATTTTTTCGAGTTAATAAAACGCACGTCTCCACATGGGTACTGTGCGCAAACTGATCAACCGCCCTCACCTTAGTAAGTTCATAATCTTTCTCACATAGATATTTTAAATCCCTCGCCAATGTAGCCGGATCACAGGAAACATAGACCACCCTTTTTGGTGCCATTGCAAGTATGGTATCAAGAAGGCTTTGTTCACAGCCTTTGCGTGGAGGATCAACTACGATAACATCAGCTTTAATATTATCTTCTTTATATTTCTTAGGAAGTACTTCTTCTGCTGCCCCTACGTAGAATTCAGCATTTGTAATGTTGTTCAATCGTGCATTGGTTTTTGCATCCTCAATTGCCTGAGGGATAATCTCAACACCATATACCATTTTAGCTTTTTGAGCCAGGAATAACGATATGGTTCCAATACCGCAATAAAGGTCCCAAACCACTTCATTTCCATTTAGATCTGCATAGTCTAAAGCCAATTCATAGAGCTTCTTGGTCTGTACTGGATTAACCTGATAGAAGGACAAAGGGGATATCTGATACTGTACTTGTCCGATGTAATCTGTAATAAAGGGTTCTCCCCATAATGGAATTATTTGATCCCCTAGTATGACATTGGTCTTGTCCAGGTTAATGTTAAGGCAGATACTCTTCATTCCATTAATCTTCTTAAGTCCTTGTATCAGCTCCTCCTTATGAGGAAGTTGTGCACCATTAAGTACAAGGCACACCATAACCTCACCAGTACTATAACCAACACGGGTTAAGATATGTCTGATTAAACCTTTATGTGTTTCCTCGTTATAAGGTTCAATTTTATAGGCTTCTATAAAAGAACGAAGAAATTCTATAATCTCCTCATTAACTTCTGCTCCAATATAACAGTGCTTTGTATCAATGATTGTATGGGTTCTGCCTGCATAAAACCCAATTGCTGTACTGCCATCCTTATTTTTCCCAACCGGGAACTGTGATTTATTACGATAATGATATGGTTCCTCCATACCGCATATCGATTCCATAGGAATGTCAGTGAAGCCACCAATCCTTGTTAAACAGTTCATTACCTTCTGCTGCTTATATTCCAGTTGCTTCTGATAATCCACATGTTGAATTTGACAACCACCGCACCTGGCAGCAATGGGACATCTAGGTTCTACACGGAAGCTGGATGCTTTGACTAACTTAACTAGTCTGGCATAGCCGTAGGTCTTCCCTGTTTTTGTTATCTGTACCAGAGCATGATCACCCATGACTGTGTCTTTAACAAATAAGGTATAACCCTCATATTTTCCAATACCTTCACCTTCTGAACCAATATCTTCAATTACAATCTCAACCTGATCATTTTTCTTCAATAGTTGCTGTTTTGTTGTCTGCATTCTACACCTGAACCTTACTTTACATTTCTTTCTGGATTTTCTTATACTTAATTTATCGACTATCTCATGTGTTCTTTTTCTTATAATAATGTTATCAATTTTAAAAATATTATTGGGAAATTTGAGCTAATTAATTACACTTCGTACTTCTCTTAATATTGGATTCAAAAAATCTCTGGTAACCTAGCCACTCTGCTTTTGGATCAGCAGACGCAAGAAGTTCATTCATGGTCTGAAGCTTTGCATCTGTATTATCCGCGAAATGCAGTGCCAATGCCTCCATGGTAGCTGGCTTCTTCGGCGAGCCATACTCCAATTCACCATGATGTGACAGGATACAATGGATCAGTTCATTTGCCAATTTAACAGGGAATTTATTCATTTTCTTGATATGATTGTTAACAATGTTGGCACCAATGAAAATATGTCCTAATAATTGCCCGTCATCTGTATAATCATTTTCAGGGAATGAGGAAAGCTCCTCCATCTTACCAATATCATGGAACATGGCTGCCACAATTAACAGATCTCTATTAATAACTGGGTAGCTTCCTGCATAATGTACACAAAGCTTTACAACACTTAAAGTATGCTCCAATAATCCACCTACAAATCCATGATGAACGCTTTTTGCCGCTGAATGTGATCTGAATTTCTTTACAAAGTCCGCATTGGTAACAAAGAAATCTTCAGCTAGTGTTCTTAGGTTTGTTTCCTTTATGGAAGCTATATATTCTTTAAGTTCAGCATACATAGCATCTATATTTTTAGTAGATACCGGTGAATAATCCTCTGGATAATATTCACCCTCTTGTGCTTTATATATCTTACTTATATTTAATTGAAGTGCATCCTGAAAACTGGTTATCTTCGCATCAATATGTACGAAATCCATTGCTTCATACTGTCTGATTTCACTTGTGAAATCCCATATTTTTGCATCAATAGTCCCTGTTTTATCTTGTAAAAGCAATGACACATAGGTCTTTCCATTTTTGCTTGTTAAAACCTGCTTGATTTTGCATAAATATATCTCATTCTTTATTATATCGTTCTCTCTCATGTCTTGAATATATCTCATTATACTTACCTTTCTATTCACAATTGCTACTTTGCAATCTGCTCTCTTACTAATTATAACCCAGCCTCTCATATATATAAAGCGAATCTTATTACTTCGTGCTATTTTATAGAAAAGAGCGTAACAGCAGCCATAAGCTCGATTTCTCTTTGCTACATGTCTCTTATGCAGAAAGCCTTACAAGTTTATAACATAATATGTATTCGAAAGCAAGCTTTCTACTTTATATTGTGTTATAAACTTACATGTTTGAACTGATATAAAAAAGCTGTAAATAGATATCTGCCGCCATTCACGTCAAATCATCTATTTACAGCACATAACTTATATATGATTCGAGCGATAAAAGCCCTGACTTAATTGGCTTATATCGCTCGAATCAATTTATTGAACCTTATCTCCAAGAGTCACAGTCAATTCCTTATCACTACCAACGGAGGCTGCAGTTCTCTTAATCTTAATGGTAATCTTTTCACCTGATTTATATTCAGATATTTTGTTATAAAAACTACGAGTATTTGTAATAGGAACATCATTTACACTTAATATAATATCCCCATTTTTAAGACCTGCTTCAAATGCCGGTGATTCCGTCTGCACTTCACTGACAAAAATTCCATTTTCAATCCCATACTCTTGCTTTGTCAAAAGTGTCATGTCGTCGGCTTTAATTCCAAAATAGATCCGTGGCTTTTGATTACCCATTTTTTCAATAATAGACGTTATTTCACTAATACCTATCGCGGTACATAACTCTTCATTAACATCTTCTTTTAAAGTTCTGGTAATAATACCAATTACTTGTCCCTTCATATCAACAATAACACCATCACTATAGGTGTTGCTGTCCATATCCGTATTAAAGAGTTCAATACGGTTGTCTGTAACATTGGCCCAGCTTCCTTTACTAGTAATCATACCTGTTTCCATTGATCCAAAGTGTCCGTTTGGATTACCCAGCGCAATGACAGGTTCTCCAACAGCTATTATATGGGAATCTCCTAGTTCAGCTACTTGAAGGCTACTCAAATAAATTTTTGGTATATCCTTAATTGCTACTGCCATAACCGCAAGATTAAGATCACTTTCATAATCAATTAATTCTGCGCTGACATATGTGGTATCAGAGAACTTAATTTTGACACTGGTAGCCTCTTTCACACAATCGAGGCTTGTCAGTATTAAGAAATCCGAGGAATTAGTAGCTATAACAACACCAGAGGTATTAATGATTTTTTCAACCTCATTACCAAAGATATCAAATACGGTAAATGCACTGGAAATCAGAATCTGTGACTTATTTGCCTCATAAGCAATTTCTTGAATTCCCTTATATATGCTTAGAAAGTCCTCCACAGTAGCATCAATTGATGTAATAATCGGATCTGGGTCCTCTGGATCCTCTTCAGAATCATCAATAACAGGCTTTACCGTAGGAGTGACTGCCTTTGTAGGTTCGGGATCTTTCACTTCCTGCTCCTGTGGTGTCTTTGTCGGAAATGTAAATTGAGATCTATCTTCCTCTTCCTTATGTAGTTTTTTATAAAAACTTGGCTCAACAATTACCATGGTAGCAGCTGCAATCAGACCAAATATAACCGCACAGATTGCCGTCATACACAACTGCAGCAACCGTTTTTTAAGCCTTTTATGCTTTTTATCAATTACGAGTTCTTTAATAAATTCAAAATCATTATTATCTTTGATGATTTTATTGTCATTATCATGCTCTGACATTTATTTTCTCCTTAAATCCTCTAGTACTATAACAATTATATCTTGAATTAGTTCCATTCTACCATTGACATATGAACATGTTATGAATGATTTGTTAATTTACACTACCTTTTTATTTAATCACAATTACGCCTGCAAGTCCATCCAAAAATTTCCCGTACACCTTTATTGTTGAATTTCGGAAACATTTATTAAACTTATATCATAGACCTAGCCAGGCTGAACTTTAACATTCTTAATGTATTCTTGTAATTTGTTGTTTTATTTTTTTACAGCATAAGGTAAAATAGATTGTATCTATACTGTAGTTTTGTTTGATGGGGTGCAGATTATGAATAAGTCACCCGGAAAGGTATTAAAAAATGAACGAAAAAGCATTAAGAGTTTTAGAATATCATAAAATTATTGATAGATTATCCTCACTTGCAGGTTCCACTTTTGGACG
>JAFACO010000336.1 GCA_023425485.1 Bacillota bacterium | reverse complement strand
GATTTAGTTGGAATAGAGATTAGCGGAGCAATGATACCTACCCTAATAGATGAAATTCCGATTATTGCTGTCTTAGCTTGTTTTGCAAAAGGACAAACTATAATAAAGGATGCTTCCGAACTTAAGGTAAAAGAATCAAATCGTATTGATGTCATGGTAGAAAACTTAAATAAAATGGGTGCTGACATCACTGCAACTTCTGATGGTATGATAATCAAAGGCGGAAAGCCTTTACACGGAGCTGTGATTGAAAGTAAACACGACCACCGTATAGCAATGTCTTTTGCAATTGCAGCTATGCTATGCGAGGGAGAAACCGACATCATTCATGCGGAATGCGTGGATATCTCCTATCCTAACTTTTATTCTGACTTAGAAAGTTTGCATCAATAAAGTTAATAAGCAGATACTATGTTTTAATTAAGACATAAAAGAATTTATTTAAGCGAAGCCATCTTTTATCCCTCTTTGTTATAGATTAATCTATTTAGAAACTATATAACATAATTGGGAGGAGCTGTTCTTCGCTTTTTGTATGTATTTTTCCCGTATTTCAGACAATGACGCTGATAACCACCAGTACCTTACGGATTACCTTGGAGATAATACATCAGCTTTTCTCCAAGCCATGAACAATATGTCTGAACACCGCTTTTCCTCCATAAATTGCGTTACTTTTCAAAAGGATTCTGATATTGACCTAGGACTTATCTCTTTTCCTCTCTTTAGCAACTTAGAGGTAAATCTGCTGATATCCAAGGATTTTTCAAAGATTGCTGCAATTTCCCAGAATAGTACCTATCAGGTTTTAAGGGACGTTATGGAATCAGTGCTGCAATTCAAATCAAATTATACGGTGTTAGAAGGACAAAAGGAATATATGGTTGTAGGTGATTTACAAACTCAAGAGGTATATAGAAACACTCTAATAAAGCTGCTTGACCTATTAACAGAAACTCAACCAAACTAACGAGATTGAACGCAATTAATAGATTACTTCTATTACAATCGATAAACAACTTTCTCTATTACATAAAAACTCTCCAATAGGATACGCAATTATTTTATCTTTTTTAGTACACTTTTTATTATTATTCTACTAAATATCTTTTAAATCTCTTTTAAATTCCTTATATTTCTTATATTTCTTTTATTTCTTTTATTCTTTTATTTCTTTTATTTCTTTTAAATATCTTTTAAAATCCCTTTCATTCTTTTATATTATTCTATATGTATTTGATTCTGAAATATTTTTTCTACCTCGAAATAAATTTTACATTCTCCTGACTCTAATAGATAGAAAGCAAAAGAAAGGAACGACTGAATGAAACTTCCGGAAGAACATTTCATATCTGAAATTGATGCGATGAAGCAGCAACTCTATCGTATTGCTTTTCTATATCTCAAAAATGAGTCAGCGGCACTGGAGGCTGTGGATGAAACTATTTTTCTTGCCTATCGGAATTTGAGACAATTAAAGCAGCAAGAATATTTTAAAACCTGGGTAACCCGAATTCTGATTAACGTATGCAAAAAAGAACTGCGGCGAATTAAGAGGTTCCATCTGGAAGAAAGTCTTCCCCTGCTGATACATAAGGATTATGACTCTATGCCTTTGAAGGAGGCAATTGGTAAGCTGCCCATGGATTTGCAAACCATTATAAATCTTCGTTACTTTAATGATTATACCCTGGTTGAGACTGCACAAATCCTAAAACTGCCACAGGGCACCGTAGCTACAAGGCAACGAAAGGCATTGTCCTTGTTAAAGTTAGAATTGGAGGTAGATTAAATGAATCGAAAGGAAGAATATCTGTTACTAAAGAATGAACTAAATCATACTCCCATAGCACTTGAATATGCAACTTATAAAGCAATTGACAGAGCAAAGCAGAACAAAGGTATAACCCGCTTTATAAAAGCACCACTCCTCTCTTTATGTTCCGCTGCTGCCGCATTTATTCTTATGATTAACCTTTTCCCATCCATCGCACTTGCCGTGAGTGATCTCCCTTTCATGGAGGAATTTGTAGCTGCTGTTTCGTTTAATAGTAGTCTAAAAACAGCGGTGGAAAATGATTATTACCAAATGGTTGATTACAGCCAAACCAATGAGGACGTGACGGTTTCTATAAAATCTATGATTGTTGATGCAGGTCATATCTCCGTCTTCTATCGAATTGATGCACCCGTACCAACTGGACGCTTTCACTTTGAGATAACCGACGAGAATCAACAACCAATTGTGGCTGCAATAAGTTCTGCAACTTATTATCAGTCAAGAGAACTAGCAGAGATAAAGTTAGATTTCTTTGATTCTCCGATTCCAAAGGAGCTGAACGTACAGTTAACAGTAAATGTTGACGAGAATTTTAAATATCCAGGTGAAGACTTAAGCCTAGCCGAAGCAAGTGATCCATTTACTATACCCGAGGAGCCTGCTTTACAGGGAAAAGATTATTTATTTACACTTAACTTAAAGCCTGATGATACCTACACCCGTATCGTTGACTCGGTCTTAATTGATAAAACAATTACCATAGACGGACAACAGATCTATTTTGAGAAGCTTGCCATTTATCCAACCCAATCGAGATTATATTTTGAGTATGTTGAGAGTAATACTGCTATTATTGAGAACCTTGATATTATTTTTACAGATGATAAAGGCAATACGTATGGCACTTCAAAAGGTGGCATAACTGGAACTGGTAGCGGAACTGATCTAAAACAGTCCCTGTTCTATGAAAGCAGCTTCTTTGCTGACGCAAAGCACTTAACCTTATCCATTCAAGGCATAACTATGATTAAAAAGGAAGAACTTTATGGTGAGGTTCGTTATGATGACAAGACGATTACGAATCTTCCAGAAGGTGTCACGGTAGAGGCAATGGAGATGCGGGAAAAGGATTTATATATTACATTAAGAACCGTTGTTCGAACAGATGAACTTGGTGAATTAATTAGTTCTAACTACTACGATATTAACTCTAAGGAATACCACTTTAAATCTCTCTCCTCATCAACAACAATTGAGAAGGATGAAACCATCTATCAGGTATACTATGTTATTCCAGACTTTATAGACCATCACTTTCTGCTTCAATGGAATTACAGTCCTATGCGAGCATTAACAGCACCAATAGAAATTCAAATTAATTAAATATACTATACTACGATAGCCTACTAACTCCATTTTGTTCCTAAAAAGAGGATATACCGCGCGTGTTAAATATCACGTAGTATATCCTCTTACTGTTAAAGCACCAGATAATAATTCACCTGTATGGTATATTCTGTCTTTATCACGATTTGAATTATGTTAAATTATCATATTATATAGAGTATCATATACACTTTAACTTCACATTTATAAATTTGAATAATGGTAGTATAATAAGACACTCTAATCACTTATCTAGCTTTATTTCTTTCTCTTCTTAAAAAATACCACAATCGCCCCTGCAATAACAAGAACTGCTGCACCAATCGCAGCAATAATTACAGCTACATTTGTAGATGCTTTCTCATCAGAAGAATCTGTACTCTGTCCATCATCCGTAGCAGGTGTATCTGTAGGCTCTATTGTCTTATCTTCTTGAACCAATACAAGCGTAGAGATTGGATCTACAGACACACTACCACCTGATATTGTCTCAAGAATTTCTGTACCTGCTTTATCGCCCTTTACATATACATTCCAGTCACCTTCAGGAACTGTTACAGCGGTAGCTGCTTTGTTTGCATTAAAGATTACACAAATTGCTTTAGCTGTCTCGCCATTAGGTGAATTGTTAATTGTATAAGCAACTACATTATCCTCTAAACCATCCAAGAAGGTCAGATTCGCCTGAACATCAGCTGTCGTAGTCATACGCAGCGCTGCATGTGCCTTACGGAAAGCAATTAGTCCCTTATAATATTCATAAACGTCCTTATTGGTTGTAACTGTATCCCATTTAATGCTATTAACTGCATCTGTAGAATTATAGCTATTTTCATCAAAGCCTGAGCCATCTTCTCTTGGCTTGCTGCGGAGAATTTCTTCACCAGCCTGGAAGAAGGGAATACCTTGAGAGGTAAGAACAATTGCAGAGGATAACATATTCATTTTCTTACGATCTGCTTCACTGTCATCACCGTTAGAGATTGCAAGCTTATCCCATAAGGTATTGTTATCATGTGCAGAAGCATAACTAACTGATTGTGTCGGCTCTTTTGCCCACCATGCAGTTGAGTAATTAAGTAAAGAGTAGTCAATCTGTGGATGATCTGTGGAACCTACAACACCAAACTTAATGATGTTTTCCATACCAGCTTTTCCTGATACAAAACCACGATCCATGGAATCAAATACACTACCCTTGATACCATCTCTAAGATCATCACTGAAAGCTGCAATATCAGAATCCATAGAAGCCATATTAGCCTTTAAAGCCTTCTGCTCATCTGGAAGTGGTGAAGAACCGGCTGTCCAGCCTTCGCCGTACACCATAATAGTTGGATCAATTTTGTCTAAAGCTTCTCTTACAGCATTCATGGTATCGATATCATGAATACCCATTAAGTCAAAGCGGAAGCCATCTACATGATACTCTGTTGCCCAGTAAACTACCGAATCAACAATGTATTTACGCATCATTGCACGCTCGGAAGCTGTCTCATTTCCACAACCGGATGCATTTGAAAATGTTCCATCATCATTCATACGGTAATAATAACCCGGCACCACTTTATTTAAGTTAGAATCCGTACTGGAAGAGGTATGATTATATACCACGTCCATAATTACTCGAATATTACTCTCATGAAGAGACTGAACCATCTGTTTGTACTCGTTAACACGTACCTCACCCTTTTGTGGATTGGTAGAATAGGATCCTTCAGGAACATTATAATTTTCTGGATCGTAACCCCAGTTAAATTGATTATTAACTAACTTTGTCTCATCTACGGTTGCATAGTCAAAGGATGGAAGTAAATGTACACTTGTTACTCCTAAATCAACCAGATAATCAATACCTGTCTTATCACCCTTGGAATTCGTGGTTCCCTTTTCTGTAAATGCAAGATATTTACCTTTATTCTTAATTCCAGAACTCTTATCAACAGAAAAATCTCGAATATGCAGCTCGTAAATAACAGCATCTGTTGCATTTACCAATGCTGGTTTGGTATCCTTCTCAAAACCTTCTGGATTGGTTGCTGCAAGATTAATAACCATTCCGCGATCACCATTTACACCAGTAGCCTTTGCATATGGATCTACTGCTTCCTTCGTTATACCATCAACCGTTACGGAATAGGTGTAATAGATACCGTTTAAATCGCCTGTTTTTGTGGTTACCCAGGTACCTTTTACATCCTTTGTCATAGGAATATTTTCTATTGTGTTAATTCCTATACCTTCTTCAAATAGATTAAGTACAACCTCTGTAGCAGTAGGTGCCCAAAGGCGGAAATTTGTTTCCTGTTCAGACCAAACTGCTCCAAGGTCAGAACCCTCATAATAAAATGCTTCTTCAAATTCAGGGGTAGAAAATACTTTTACATTAGATACTGTCATTTCACCAAAATCTCCAAAAACTAAAGTGTATTTTTTAAATAAATCCAGGGGTTGTTCCATAATAACACTGGCAGATAAAGCTTCCTTACCTTCAGAGCTGGTTACTTCCTTTACCGGATAAGTCACTCCCTCTGTGTCCTTTACAACAACCTTAGCAGCAAGATCAGCTGCTGTACTATCAAATGCTGTCGTTACTCTAAAATCAATCTGTGATGCATTCTCAATTGCTGCTTCCATAATTTTTGGTGCCAAACTCATCTCGTCCTCCGTATATCCAAAATTAGGATCGTCTTGTACTGCATAGATGTCAATTACGCCGTCATTTGCTTTCGTTACGTCAATGAAACGATCACTGTTGGTATCTTTTAGGTTCCAGGCGTTGCTGCTGGTGGATTGACGTATAATAAAACCTATCTGCGATATATCATCTCCCACTTCCAGTGTATACGTTGCAACCTTACCAAACTCATCTTCAGCTCCAAATTCAAAGGCTGCGCCTTCTCCGCCAGATGGCCAAGACCATACATTCCAACCTTCATAGTCCCCTCCATAGCGGTGATAATGAAGATTAATCGTAAACTGCTGCGCTGCTTTGACTGTTACCATCGGCTGAATCGCTCCAAGTACAGTTATCGCTAATAGGATAACTGCCATAACTACTGCTTTTATTTTTCTTTGCATTTAAAATCCTCCCATAAGGTATTTTATACCTCTATTGTAACATAGGTGGACGAAATGATAAAGCTATTTTTCGAAATTTTTCGAATAGATACTACTTTTCTACAATGATTCTTACAAATTTCTTCTTTCCAATCCTTATTACTGTATTATCGTTCAATAGATTTTTCTCTATTTCCAAAACCTTTTCCTGATTCACTTGTACTCCGCCCTGCTGAACTAATCTGCGAAATTCACTTTTTGATGAGATAATACCCCTGTCAAACAATGCATTACTAATATCCAGTAAGGAACAGTTATCTTTAGTTATTCGAACTTCCTCCATCTCTTCTGGAATTTCTCCCTTTTGAAAAACCTGTTGAAAATATTCCTTTGCCTTAACCACTCCTGCTTCACCATGATATAAACGGGTAATAATCTCTGCTAATTCCAGCTTACAGTCTCTAGGATTTCTTCCCCTTGAAAGTTCGTCACTAATCTCTGCAATACGATCCGGATGCTCATCCGTTACAAGCTCAAAGTAACGAAGAATTAGATGGTCAGGTATTTCCATAACCTTCTTAAACATAACTTCTGCTGGTTCATAGATACCGATGTAATTGCCCAGACTCTTACTCATCTTCTCGACTCCGTCAAGTCCCTCTAAGATTGGCATAAATAATGAGATCTGCTTTTCCTTACCAAGACCACCCTGAAGTGTTCTTCCCATTAAAATTTTAAAGGTTTGGTCCGTTCCCCCAAGTTCAAGATCAGCTTCGATTTCTACCGAATCATAGGCTTGCATCAATGGGTAGAAAAATTCATGTAAAGCAATGGGTTCATTTCTTTTGAATCTACCTGCAAAGTCGTCTCTTTCGAGCAATCTCGCAACTGTTGTCGTTGCCGCTAGCCCTAAAACATTTTCAAAGTTAAGTTTTGATAACCATTCGCTATTGAAACGTACTGTGGTCTTTGCTTCATCAATTATCTTAAAGATTTGCTTCGTATAGGTTTTTGCATTTTGCAGTACCTGATCTTCCGATAAAGGTACCCTTGTTTTTGATTTACCGGTTGGATCACCGATTTTAGCAGTAAAATCACCAATGATAATCACTGCGTGGTGCCCCAAGTCCTGTAACTGTTTAATTTTTCGAAGTACTACCGTATGGCCTAAATGAATATCTGGTGCAGTTGGGTCCAACCCAAGCTTAACAATCAAAGGCTTATTTTCTTTCTTTGATTTTATTATCTTTTCCCGCAACTCATCTTCACTAATCATTTGTGCTGCACCCTTTTTAATAATCTTAATTTGCTCGTTAATCTCTTGTTCACTAACTAGATGTAATACCTCATTTTTTTCAATCATCCTATTAACATCCTTTCTCAAATTCCTTATTTTATTCAGTTTCAAAATATAACTGTTCAGAACCAAGCTGAATATTGAATAAATTAGCCGTGAAAGCTTGCTTTCTATGGATAATTTATTTAATATTTATGTTTGGCGAAAGCCAAACAGCGAGGAAACCACAGGTTTTCGAGCTTGGTTCGGAATAGTCACTAAAAAATATATAAAGTTCAGTAATAAGTCTCCAGTAGGAAATACACGCAAAAAAACCCGCTCCTCTAATTGCTTAGAGGGCGGGAATAATCTCGCGGTACCACCTCATATTTATCAGCTATTCACATAGCCAACCTTTTTGAGTACGCCATATAACTGACATTATAATCCTAAGAACCTAGACTTATTTCTCCCTAAATACTTTTGATAATTATGTCTAGCCATCTGGTTATACTCTAGCACGATAACGGGTGCAGGGGACCGTCAACAGCCTACTTGGATTACTCTGTTCGGTGTGAAGCTCAAAGATGTATTCCAAATCATATTTTCTGCACCTCTCATCAACCGGTTGCTTTCTGTAGATAATATTTGATTTGTACTGGTTCTTATCAACGCTTTACTTTATATTGAACGTAAGTATATACATTCTTCTTGCTTCTGTCAATACTCTTTTAGGCTAAACTAATATTGATATTCCTTTATCGTAGTGCTACAATCAACTTAATTTAATTATAAGTTAATTCTAAGGAGGGTGTCTATGAACAATATTGATAAAGCCTTGCATTGCTTTCAAAATGGCTACAACTGCTCTCAGGCCATATTTTCAACCTACAGTGAACAATTAGGGCTACCCCAGGAGCTTGCACTGAAAATCTCCTGTCCCTTTGGTGCCGGAATGGGACGGACAGCAGAGACCTGCGGTGCTGTAACCGGTGCTTATCTGTTAATTGGTTTAAAATACGGTAAATATCTACCAGAGGATACACAATCTAAGGAAAACAGTTATGCCCTTGTGAATGAGTTCAATCATCGCTTCTTAGAACAGCATGGTTCCCTTCTTTGTAAAGAGCTTCTTCATAACGATATGAAGAAACCAGAAGAGCTTGCCTACATTCAAGAACATGCCCTCTGGGATACAGTCTGCCCTCACTTTATCAGCACATCAGCTGCCATTGTAGAAGAACTTTTAGAGCTTTCGTAATACTTTTACATACACAACAGTCTTTGTATTCTTGTCCTTGTATTCTTGTCCTTGCATTAGATGCAAACATATTTACTTTTAACACTAGCAACAGCCTTTTTGAATTATTTTACTTCACTATCCTTCATTGCTAAAGACAACAATAACTTTATTCTGTTAAGTTGATTGACCTGTGAAATCCCAGGGTCATAATCGATTGGCATGATATTCGCCTTAGGGTATTTTTCTTTTAAAGGTTTGAACATACCTTTTCCTGTGATATGATTTGGCAGGCAAGCAAGTGGTTGGACGCATAGAATGTTCTGAGTCCCTTGTTCTATAAACTCCACCATCTCTGCGGTTACCAGCCATCCCTCACCGGTATGGTTACCAAGTGATAACATGGAGGATGCCATATGAGCCAATTCTTCAATTGGTGTCGGTGGTAAGAACCTGCTGCTGCCTCGCAGCTCCTGTATAATGGATTTACGATAACTCATCAGATAACTGGCTGCAATTGCGCCCTTTTGCTGGTCTAGCTTCTTCCCGGCAAGATATCTGAATCGGAAGCGTGAATTGTAAGCAGAATATAAGAAATAATCCATAAGATCGGGTACAACTGCTTCGGCACCTCCTTCTTCTATAATTGATACAATGTCATTATTTGCTGTGGGATGATATTTTACTAAAATTTCACCTACAACTCCAATCTTTGGTTTCTTAATATCCAATAGTTCCAGATGTTCAAAATCACGTACAATATCTCTGATGTTTTGGCGAAACATGGACTTACTGCCGTTTCTCAAATTATCCTTTGCTGTCTCACTCCATTTTTCATATAAGAGTTGTGCCGAGCCAGGAAAACGTTCATAAGGTCTAGTCCGATATAACAATCTCATAAACAAATCCCCATAAATCATTCCCATAACTGCACGATTTATCATTCCCAGAGAGATTTTAAAGCCTGGCTGCTTTTCCATACCAAGTGTATTAAGCGAAATAATTGGTATATTGCCAAAACCAGCTTGCTTTAGTCCAAGTTTTAAAAATGCAATATAATTGGTAGCACGACACCCGCCACCACTTTGGGTTATGATTACAGAGGTATGACTACAATCATAGTTGCCAGATTTTAAAGCTTGAACCAGTTGTCCTATCATAATAATTGCAGGATAGCATGCATCGTTATTTACATATTTCAGTCCTTCATCCACTGCTGTTTTATCCATAGCAGGCAACACTACAAAGGTGTATCCACTCTTCTTCATGGCTTCTTGAAGAAGCTCAAAGTGAATAGGGGACATCTGCGGAGCTAAAATGGTATGGGTTCGTTTCATTTTCCTTGTAAATGGAGGAATTTCATAACCGGCCACCATTGGTACCACTTTATCTTCCTGTCTTTCTCTTTCCTCCATGGCAGCAATTAAGGATCTAATTCTAATCTTTGCTGCACCAAGATTATTGCCTTCGTCTATCTTAAGCATCGTATAAATCTTACTACCTGTGGCTAAAAGTTCTGCAATTTGGTCCGAGGTGACAGCGTCTAGTCCACAACCGAAAGAATTTAATTGTATTAAATCCAGCCTGTCCTCTTTTGCAACGAGTGATGCTGCCCGATAAAGTCTCGAATTATAAACCCACTGGTCTACCACTCGCAGTTTCTGTATTAAAGGCGATAAATGAGCAACACTGTCTTCTGTTAACACTGCAAGACCAAAAGAACTGATTAATTCGGGTATGCCATGGTTTATCTCCGGATCAACATGATAGGGTTTTCCACAGAGTACGACGCCGCGCTTATTTGAAACAGCTAACTGTGCCAGCACCTCTTCTCCCTTTAATCTAATCTCTTTTTTATAATTTTCCTGTTCATATCTGGCTGCAAGTAAAGCGTGTTTCATTTCTTCTTTACTAATGTTATAAGCCTTGAGCTCCTCCAGCAGTCTGTTTACTAATACCTTATCATTATCCAAGGATAAAAAAGGTGAGAGAAAGATCACCTTACCATCTCTTATTTCATCAATATGATTGCGTATTACCTCTGGATATGAGATAACCACCGGACAATTATAGTGATTGGAGGCATCCTTAAATTCCTTCTTTTCATACACAATGGAGGGATAGAAAATAGTAGTAATTCCCTGTTCTATCAAATCTATCATATGCCCATGACAAAGCTTTGCTGGGTAACATGCTGATTCCGAGGGAATTGTTTCAAGTCCTTTATTATAAAGCTTCTTAGATGATTCCTTTGAGATTATAACTTTAAAACCTAACCGTGTAAAAAGAGTAAACCAAAATGGATAATCCTCAAACATATTCAGTACTCTGGGTATTCCAATGCTTCCTCTAATACTTTCTTTATCCGGTAGTGGCTGGTAATCAAAGGTTCTCTTATATTTATATTGATAGAGATTCGGTAGTTTTTCTTTTTGCGACTGTTCAATTCCCTGACCTTTTTCACATCGATTGCCTGCAATAAAGGAAGCACCACCGGAGAATTTATTTATCGTTAATAGACATTGGTTACCACATCTGCCACAGCGCCCACTGGTTATCTGGATACGGAGCTGTTCCAAGCCTTCCTTAGTCAATAAGCTGGTGGTTTCTCCTTCTTTATAGCGTTCCTTTGCAATCAGAGCTGCTCCATATGCTCCCATTAATCCCGCAATATCCGGCCTTACAACTTCTCTTCCAGTAATTAATTCAAAACATCGCAATACCGCATTGTTATAAAAAGTTCCACCCTGTACGATTATTTTATTACCAAGATCCTTTTCATCTCTAACCTTAATAACCTTAAATAAAGCATTTTTAATCACAGAATAAGAAAGCCCTGCTGATAAATCAGCAACTCCTGCCCCTTCCTTCTGCGCCTGCTTCACTTTGGAATTCATGAATACGGTACACTTGGTTCCCAAATCCATCGGAGCTTTTGCAAAAAGTGCTTCCTTTGCAAAGTCCTTTATTGAATAATTTAAAGACCTTGCAAATCCCTCTAAGAAAGAACCGCAGCCAGAGGAACAAGCTTCATTTAGAAGTATACTATCAATTACTCCATTCTTTATTCGCAGGCACTTCATATCCTGCCCGCCTATATCGAGGATAAAATCAACACCTGGGAGGAACTTTTCCGCCGCTTTATAGTGTGCAATGGTCTCAATCTCACCCAAATCAACTTGCAGCGCTGCCTTTATCAAAGCTTCCCCATACCCTGTAACACAACACTTATTTATCATTGAAGTATTAGGTATTTGAGAATATATCTCTTTTAAAATTCCAACTGTTTTCGATAACGGATTCCCTTCGTTATTACAATAATGAGAATAAAGCAATTCACCCTTTTCTCCAATTAAAATAACCTTTGTTGTTGTCGATCCCGCATCGATCCCCAGAAATAGATTCCCTTTATAATCTGACAAAGTCTCTTGCAATGCTTTTGCACCCTCGTGCCTCATAAGGAACTTTTCATACGCCTCTTGATTTTTGAACAAAGGTTCTAATATCTTAACCTCTTCTTCTCTAAAATCAAGTAATCGTTCTGACTGCTTTGATAACTCCTCCAGGTTCATGGCTTTTTCCTTGGCTGCAGACAAAGCTGCACCCATAGCGGTAAATAATTGTGAATTATCCGGGGTTATTGCCTCATCTTCCTTAAGTGACAGACTTTCACAAAACCGTTTTAACAATTCTGTTAAATAAAACAATGGACCTCCCAGAAAGGCTACTTTACCACGGATTGGCTTACCACAGGCTAGTCCGCCCAAGGTTTGATTTACCACTGCTTGAAAGATAGAAGCAGCAATATCTTCTCTTCTGGCACCATCATTGATGAGTGGTTGCACATCTGTTTTAGCAAATACTCCACAACGGGAGGCAATAGGATAAATTACTTTATGCGACTTAGCATATTCATTCAATCCTGCTGCATCGGTATCCAGTAATACTGCCATTTGATCCAGAAATGCACCAGTACCACCAGCGCAGCTTCCATTCATACGCTGTTCCAAGCCACCTGTAAAATAGGTGATTTTGGCATCCTCACCTCCCAGTTCAATTACCACATCGGTTTCGGGGATATAGGTTTCCACTGCCTTCTGACAAGCGATTACCTCCTGTATAAACGTAAGTTTCAGCCACTGGGATACGGAAAGCCCACCGGAGCCAGTAATATTTATTCGAATAGGTATGTTTCCTAATTTTAAGTAACAGTTCTTTACCAATTCCATTAACGTATGTTTAATATCAGATAAATGCCGTTTATATTCATGATAGATTAGCTGATTCTCTTCATCTAAAACTACCAGTTTCACAGTTGTTGAGCCAATATCTATCCCTGCTTTATATCTCATTCTACAATCACTCCAATTCCATAAGTTCTAATACATTGACTGATACTTATAAAAAGTCAATTGTTTTGTATACTTATGTATTATTAACTGTAAACACAAAATCATTCATTGGATTTGTAATTCATGAGGGTTGTACTAACCCCTACCCTCAACCTTTTCAACCCTGTTACAAATAACAATTCCTGCTTGGATTCCTCAAGTTTTACTGGACGAATTCCACTTAAGTCATTATAATATAAGTTAGTTCAAATATTATTTTGAAGGAGTGATTTCAATGGCGAACAGAGACATAAAAAAAGAAGTGAAGAAAAAGAAAAAGACCGATATCAGTACTGCATTACCATCCTTAAAACCAATGATGCAGGAGCCAGAGGTCATCAAAAAAGCTAAGAAAAAATAGTTTTTATTACTGAAAAAGCTGCAAACCACTCATTAATTTGAGTAATTTGCAGCTTATTTTATGGATAAAATACAACAATCTTTCCAGTCATATTCTCATATCTCATCTTAAGGGAAGATATTAGAATACCATGCTTATCCATCTTTTTACTTAAAAAGCATAACGGAGGTGATGACAAATGCAACCTCCTTTTAATTAATAAATTCATTAACTTTCTATAATAGCGCAGTATTCTCCATTCTACTTCTAAACAAACTAATATTTTCCAAGTCTTCATAGTTAACCTCTTTCTCGTAATCATAATGATTATTCTAAGTAAAGTAACTAAACCATCGTATCTTTTATATTAGTTTTCCGTCTTATTATAGTATTAGATGCCCCCTCTTTTTTCATTCAATGGACAATCCTACATCCATTTACTCAATAAAAAGAAAACAGGAATATATCTCCCTATTCCTTATCTAAAAGTATCTTATTTAACTGAATTATATCACACTATGACGCGTTTTGTCACATATATTCTCAAATATTTCTAAAATTAACAGAATTTTTACAACAGGTTAGCCATGCGCTATTAGGATACAATATGCAGGAGAAAGCTTGCTTTCTAATGCATATTGTATCCTAATCGTGTAAGGCGCTCTGCCTAAGTGAGATGAGCAAAGCGAAATCGAGCTTATGGCTAACCTGTTGTATTCTTAGCAAGTCAGGAGAAAGCTTGCTTTCTAATGCATATTATGTCTTTCCTATTACAATCGAACTACCTTTGTAGCTATCTTTTCTTGAAACAATTTATCATGTTCAATAAATATCATTGTGGCCTGATATTTAAGAATTAATTCCTCAATCTGAAGTCTGGAAAATACGTCAATATAATTTAGTGGTTCATCCCATAGAAAAATATGAGCTGATTCGGATAAGCTTTTCGCAAGCAATACCTTCTTCTTTTGACCAGCACTAAACTCACTAATATCCTTTTCAAACTGATTTCGGTCAAAATCTAATTGCCTAAGTACAGTTTTGAAAATAGTTTCATCAATTCCTTGATTAAGTGCATATTCTTTCAGATTACCCTGTAGACCTGTGGTATCTTGAGATACATAAGAAATCTTAAGACCTTGAGCTACGTGATAACGTCCTTTATAATTTACCTGCTCACCAAATAGTAATTTAAATAAGGTGGTTTTCCCACTGCCATTTCTGCCTTCGATTGCTATCCTATCTCCGCCTTCAAGTAGAAAATTAATATTGGCAGCAATTTCCCTTTCTGCGTAAAACAGACTTATGTCTTCTGCTTCTATTAAACGTTTTTTGGGGAAAGGCAGAATGTTTAATTTAAGTGGGACAGACTGTTCCAGGTTTTTTAGCAATCCTTTCTTTTCCTCGATAGCATCTATCTTTCTCCGCTCAACTGCTTTTGCACGTTTCATCATCTTTGCTGATTTATGTCCAACAAAGCCTCTATCCCCTACATGTGCACCAATTTTTGAAGCCTCAATCTGATCTGACCAACCTGCCATCCGTTTTGCTGCTTCAGAGAGTACACTAATGTCTTTCTTTAACTGTTCATTTTTATCCAGTTCATATTGATCCTGCAGATCTCTGTTTTCCCGCCAAGAAGAATAATTACCTTTAACAATCTCGATATCTGCTCGGTTAATGGAAATTACGTGATCTATGCAGGCATCTAAAAAGGCTCTATCATGGGACACTAGAATAAAACCCTTCTTTGACTTAAGATATTCCGCTAAAGTCTCCCTTCCCTGACGATCCAGATGATTGGTGGGTTCGTCAATCAACAAGAAATTATTCTTTTTTAAGAACAATGCTACAAGCATTACCTTGGTACGTTCTCCAAAACTAAGGGTCATAAATGGTCTTACCAAAACAGATGCATCTACCTTAAGTTTCGCAAGTTCCTTTTCAATTAATTCCTCTATCTGATATCCGTCATGCGCCTGATACAGATCAAGCAACTGTCCGTAACGCTCCATCACTTCTTGTAATGCTATATCAGTATTTGTTTTATTTGCTTCCTGTAATTCAGATATATCTCGTAACTCAATAATTTTTTCCTGCTCTTTAATACACTGTTCCATCTCTGCTTCCCATACAGAATAAGGCGCAATAATATCTTTCATTATCTGCAGGGTTGATTTTTCAGTGTTAGCAACCTCAAATGGAAAATAATCAAAATTAACTGTAGCAGTTATACTCCCCTGATATTCATATTTACCAAGTAATAACTTTAATAGTGTTGTTTTACCCTTACCATTTCTGCCAATAAATCCGAGTCTCCAGTCTGTATCAATTAAGAAGCTAACATGCTCGAAAATATTATCATATGCTGTATCATAACTAAAGGTTAAATCCCTTACAAGGATCTGTGACATGAAAGTCACCTCCGTTCTATATCTTTACACCAAGACCTCTAAGGTCCTCCAGTATCTGCTCATAGGAGCGCACTAATATCGTATGAATACCAAAGTCAGCTGCACCTTTTAAATTCTCTGTTAAATCATCGAGAAATACAGCCTCCTCCGGATTAAACTTATATTTTGCAATAAGGGCTTCATATATCTCTGGTTCCGGCTTCACATGCTTTATTTCATAGGATATAATACCTCCGTCCACATGTGACATAAAATCAAAGTATTCCTTATCAATCTCAAAATGATTCTTAGAATAATTGGATAATAAATATACCTGGTATCCATTTGCTTTTAACTGTTTCACTAACTCGGTAGAATAGTGATATACCTCAATCAATTTCTCTGGTGCATGAAACAATGCGCGTATTCCTTGTTCCATAGTGGGATCTTGTGCACAACAAAGGCGAATCATTTCATCTTCCTCTATTACACCTCGGTCCCACTCCTTCCATAAATCAGTTTTAACAGTAGCACGTCCAATTTTCTCTATTGTTTCCTCATCATAACCGCAATCAATTAAATATTCCTTCCATCTAAACTGTACCAGTACGTTACCTATATCAAATATAATCGTATTTATCATAACAACCTCCCTGCTGCTATCAGGCAGCGCTAATAATAATCAAAAAGCACAATCCTGCTTTTTGTCGGTTCAAAAATTCTTTTCTTTTCAACCTAACCTCCATATTACGAAAAGTAGAATTTTCACACTTTCCTTTCATCATACCTAGTTTTGTAATATAACCTTTCCTCTTTTTCCTACATATCTTTCCTCCTTTAAAGATTATACTAGTTAAACCTCATTTACAATAGTTAAGGCCTCGCAAACAAAGAAAAAGGTCTTATAAAAGGACAACAAAAAGGAAAGAACAATAATAATATCCACAGACACACAATAAAAGTAACAAATGATTGATTTAGCAGACCGACCACTAAATATAAATTCGTAATCGACCTGTTAAATCCTCAAATGTCCTTCTTAATGTGTATTGTGTTTATTATTTATTCTTTCCTTATTTAATCATCTTTTATAAGACCTCTTTTATTAGTTGTTAATTAACTTTGGTTTATTAGTCCAGCTCATCATCTTACGAAGTTCTGAACCAACCTTTTCTAGTTCATGCTGTGATTCAATTCTTCTTCTTGCATTGAAGTAAGGACAGCCAACCTGGTTTTCTGTTAACCAGTTACGAGCAAAGGTACCGTCTTGAATATCGGTAAGTACTTGCTTCATAGCCTTTTTTGTCTCTGCTGTAATAATCTTTGAACCTGTAATATAATCGCCATACTCTGCTGTATTAGAAATGGAATATCTCATACCAGCGAAACCACTTTCGTTGATCAAGTCTACAATTAACTTCATCTCATGAATACATTCAAAATAAGCACTCTCCGGCTCGTATCCAGCTTCAACTAAAGTTTCAAAACCAGCCTTCATAAGAGCGGTAACACCACCACAAAGTACAGCCTGCTCACCAAATAAATCGGTTTCTGTTTCTTCTCTAAAGGTTGTCTGGAGAACACCAGCTCTTGCTCCACCAATTGCAAGTGCATAAGCAAGACCGATATCATGAGCTTTTCCTGTCGCATTCTGATGAACTGCAATTAAAGCAGGTACACCGCGGCCTTCCTGATACTGGCTTCTTACCGTATGTCCAGGTCCCTTTGGTGCAATCATCAATACATCTACATCTGCTGGAGGAATGATCTGTCCAAAATGAATACTGAAGCCGTGTGCAAACATTAAGGCATTACCAGCTTCCAGGTTAGGTGCAATGGATTCCTTATATAGTTTAGCTTGTTTTTCATCATTAATCAATATCATTATTATGTCAGCTTTTTTTGCTGCTTCTGCTGCCGTGTATACTTCAAAGCCAGCTGCTTCAGCCTTTGCCCAGGATTTACTTCCTTCATATAGACCTATAATGACGTTAGCACCAGATTCCTTTGCGTTTAGTGCATGTGCATGTCCTTGGCTGCCATAGCCAATTACTGCAATGGTTTTCCCCTCTAATAAGGAAAGGTTGCAATCTTGTTGATAATAAATTTTAGCCATACTACTATATATCCTCCTTTATTTTTAGAAGAATTACTCCTCTTTATTATTTTATCCATAGTTAATTGCAAGACTCTAAACTCAATATATAGTATAAAACTCTATGTAGTTTGCAATTATCTAATATTCTTCTAGTCTTCTATAAAATCCGTAATGTCACCAGAACCTCTGGAAAGGCCAGTAATGCCAGTACGAACTAATTCCTTAATGGTATATTGGTTTAATAGTTTTATAAATGCATCGATTTTTTCCTGACTGCCTGTAAGTTCTATCATGAGAGAATCCAATGCCACATCCACTATTTTAGCCCTGAAGATATCTGCAATTGAAATAATACCTTGTCGCTCTGTCTCATTTGCGCTGACTTTTACCAGAATAAGTTCCCTAGTAACAGATTCACTTGGGGCTAACTCTACGATTTCAAAAACATCTTCCAATTTTAACAACTGCTTTCTGATTTGCTCCAGCACCTGATCATCTCCATGTGCTAACACTGTCATTCTGGAAATAGCAGGGTCCTGTGTTTCTCCAACTGTAAGGCTATCGATATTAAAGCCTCTTCTACTGAATAGGCCAGCAACACGGCTTAATACGCCTGCTGTATTATCTACCAGAATTGATAATACCATTCTCTTCATCGCATTTCCTCCCTGTTTTATAGTGTTGGTTATTATAAAAATAGCCCGCACCACAGGACACTCTGTAATGGGGCTTCTGCTTCTGTATCAACTTATTAAGTTGTATGTTATTGTACCAACTACATTTGTGTTTGTCAAGAGATATAGAGTGCAATTTTTTTATTGGTTTAAATCACTAAAGTGTCAGTATAAAAATACATTTTATATGATTATTAATAATCCTAGGTTTCGTGTTAAGCCGGTTTTTAAAAAACCATATTTAATTAAGTGTATTCTCTTTTGTATAAACCCTTCGTGCTCTAGGTTGCAAAAATACTGCAATATCTTCTTTTTCTCCTCTGACAATTCATCCTCATATATGATTAAAAATTCTGCGGCTTGACGATACAGTTGCTCAAGTGCTGTTTTTTGTTTTTGCAGGGCTGCTATCCGATTTTTTACATATGGAAGAAAGCCGTTCCCACCTACAACATTGCCACCATGCTGACGATATAATAGGGTTCCTTCATTAAGAAAACCAATCTTACCCATGGAGGAGGCAAGGATAGCAATCCACCAATCATGAAATCTTGCTAGGGTTGGAAGGCGATGAGCTTGCAGTTGTTTTCTTAACGCACTGTTTACCATAACCGTACACCCAATTAATTTGTTTTCCATTAGAATATGAGGAAGATCCGTCTTCCTAGGATTAAGATGATTGGAACAGAAGAATGAATTATTCAAAATATTCAGCTCTTTATCAACTACCAGCGTATCTGTAAATACAGCTAACGGAAGCTCTTTTCCGAGTTGTGTCTCCAGGTTCCTTATTCTTTTTAAGGTCTTTGCAATTTTATCGGGTTTCCAAACATCATCCTGATCACAGAACATAATATAATCCAGTGTAGTATTTAACGTCGCTTGAAGGAAATTGGCTGTTACACCTAAATTCACTCTATTTTGGTAAACATGCAGCTTGGTCGGATATGTTTCTTCATATCCCTTCAAAATTGCCATAGTTTCGTCCTTGGATCCATCATCATATATGAATAACTCAAAGTCCTGATAGGTGGAATTTAAAATGGAATCTATCTGCTCACGAATATACTTTTCACCATTATAGGTTGCCATTATAATTGCAACTGTACTCATTTTATCAACTCCGTTGTTTCTATAATAATTGTAACTGTTCCGTACGTTCACAGTTACAATCACTCATCTAATTATTATTTTGGTTCTTATTTTGTATTATTTCCAATACGATTTATTCATACTGCAACGTCTAACAAAATCTTTTGAGAACAAATCATAGCGCTTGCCCATCTGATATCCAACAAATTTAAAAGCGCTATTGATAATTAGTTCCGGTATAAGATAAAACTGGTTTTTATCTATTAGGGTTTTAAGACAGCTGGTTACTAGTTTTATACCTTCCGACTGGGAACTGACACCATAAAAAACCTCACTATACTGATTATGGGATACACCAAGATCAAAATTACGAGTGAACTGCTGCATATAACTGTAATGGTGTGAATGGTAGACCTTAGCCTGTGCAGCATATGCTATTTTATATCCTGTTTGTATTATCCCTGATGCTAATATCATATCCTCATTAAAAATGGTTTTATCTACAAAACCTCCAAGCTCTTCATATACATTTCTGCGATAGGTAGCACACACATTGGAGCAGAAAAAAGTTTTGATACCAAGTGTTTTTAAATCCTCTTTTGTCTTTACCCTATCTTTCTTTGGATAATTAAAGGCTCTTGTATATTTTTCTAATATATCATCCTTATCATTTGCCAGCTGCCTTGCATAAGTAGCTGCAACCTGTTCATCGGCATAGGGTTCTAACAACCGTTCAATTAAGTGCTCATCCGCAGGTATCGCATCCTGTGTCATAAACATAAGAATATCTGCATTTGATAAAGACGCACCATATTTTCTTGTACCACCATGATCAAAGGCTGTCTTCTCAATTGGTATAACCTCTATCTTGCCCTCTATATTATCTGGTAATTGCTGCACATCCTCTGGTGAATCCTGCGTATGAAGGACAATTACTCTGTCTGGCTTTCTCGTTTGCTTAAATAGCATCGTAATTAACTGCTGAAATTTATGATCCGAATGATATGCCGGGATGATTATATCTAACGTATCGCAGGCATTCTTTTTTGTTTGTAAATCCATATTATCTACCTATGCCAAACCGGCATTTCAAATCACTGCTACCGTGCTTTGAATCCTTTCCATAGTTAATAAAATGAAACTGTTCAGAGCCAAGCAGCGAGGAAACCATTGGTTTTCGAGCTTGGTTCTGAATAATTACAATAAAATTTAATAACAGTATACCACATTTTGGTTAAAAGAAAACAGACAAGTTTAATTTCTAGGATAATAGGTTAGATCTTTGCATATTGCATTAAAAAATGACTGGCATAATTGGTGCAATATTTATTTACCTACTCCCTTGACACATCTGTCATATCTGTTTATACTGTATATTAATCAACAATAACAGTTAGGGGTGAAAATTTGTATATTGTTCTATCTAACAGTTCCAGTTTACCGATTTATGAACAGATAAAAGAACAGGTAAAAGCTCAAATATTCTCCGGGGAATTAAAGGAGGATGAAATGCTTCCTTCTCTTCGTCAATTAGCAAAGGATTTAAAAATTAGTGTTTTAACGACCACAAGAGCATATACCGAACTGGAACAGGAAGGCTTCATCACGAGTCGCCAGGGTAAGGGATTCTTCGTTATGTCCAGCAGCTCGGGTCTGGTTCGTGAACAGCTTATTAAAGAAGTTGAAACCAATCTAAATAATGCAATTATAGCCGCTCAAAGAGCATCCCTGCAGGATGAGGATATTATTAATCTTTTACGGCTTCTCTTGGAGGTAGATGATGAATGAGAATATCTTAGAACTTAAAAATGTTAGCAAAAACTTTATAGGATTTCAGTTGAAAGATATAAGTTTTCAACTTCCAAAGGGGTATATTATGGGTCTTGTCGGAGCAAATGGTGCAGGAAAGACAACAACCATACAACTTATACTAAATATGCTGGATAAAGATACGGGAGATATCTATGTATTTGAAAAAGACAGTAAAAAGTATGAGAATATAATTAAACAGGAGGTAGGCGTTGTTTTTGATAGTGTGTTTTATGTAGATAGCTGGACAGTGAAAGATACCGAAAAAGCAATCTCCCTCTTCTATAATAATTGGAGTCACAGCACCTTTGATGAAATGGTTACACGTTTTCAATTACCCTATGGTAAGAAAGTAAGTGCACTTTCCCGTGGTATGCAGATGAAGTTAATGCTTGCCTGTGCTTTTTCTCATAATGCAAAACTTCTTATTCTGGATGAACCTACCAGCGGGCTTGACCCTATTGCCAGAGATGAATTTCTGGAGATTATACAAGAATATATTAAAGATGGTGAAAAAAGCGTGCTCTTTTCTACTCATATAACAACGGATCTGGAACGTGTTGCCGACTATATCACCCTCTTAAATCTTGGTAATATGATTTACAGTGGCAGTATGGAAGACCTCTTAAACAATTATTATAATATCAAAGGGAAACCAGGAGATTTAACATTGCAACTGGAAAAGTCTGTTATTGGTCTTCGCAAGACAAATGTAGGGTTTCAAGGAGTCATACGTTCGAAAGAAGTTCCAAACTTTAAACATTGTGTTATAGAAAATTGTTCTATTGACGATATCGTTATCAGTATGGGTAAAGGAGGAGATAAACAATGACAAATTCTTGGAAGTTTACTAAGCTTGATTTCTTTACAATGAAATCTCAGCTTCCTGGCTATTTATCACTTGTATTTGTAGTTACCTTGTTTAGCGTGATGGGTTCGGATATTATAACCATATGCATTACCAGTGCTTGGTTTACGGCACTGATGTCCTTCAATATCTTTATCATTCAAGAAAAAAACAAGCTTAATCGGCTTTATGGTTCTGTTTCCATAAGCCTGAAGAACATAGTTCTAGGCAGGTACCTATATATCATCTTAAGTTATTTTGTGTGCCTATTACTTTCCTTAATTCTTTACCTGCCGCTCTCATACTTCAAGAACATTACTATAACAAAAATGGATAGTTTCATTGGAATTAGTTTATCTCTATTAATTTTTACTACTATTGTAGGATTACAGATGCCAATACTCTTCAAATTAGGATATACAAAGGGAAGAATTTGGAGTGCAATTCCATTCATAGTAATTATGTCATTCATTCCATTACCTTCCTTTGTTTCTTCGCTTTCAAATATTATCACTTTTATGTTATCTCATACCAGTTTATTGATTGCTTTTTGCCTAATTGCAAGTTGCATTATCTATTATTTGTCTTATCACCTTTCTGTTCTGGTATACCGAAGGCAAGTTTAGAATAGCTGCATTCTGTTGGATTATTCGATAATTACAATCGGTGTTCTACACTACATATAAGAAAAGTGCGGTTCATATCCGCACTTTTCTTATATGCCTTACTTCACTTATATATCTTACTTTTCTTATATGTCTTACATTTCTTATATCTTACATTTCTTATATCTTACTTCTCTTATATGTCTTACTTTGCTTATACGTCTGACTTTTCTTCACGTTTTTTAATTACTATTGATTAGAGTTTTATAAGCTTACCAACAGCATAGCTCTACGAATTAGCACTATGAATTAGCTCAATAACTACCCATACTCTAATCATTATTATTTATACTTCTTCAATTCCTCATTAGCTAAATAACTGGATAAATTAAAATCTCTGATCCCCATGTTCTTAGCTTCATTTTCTATTTTATCATTATAATTATTCGTATTATTAGCAACCGGAAGCACCAAAGAAGCAGCATCCAGAGATAATTCATGAGTTAGATAAAACAAGTCATCTTGATCCAGTTCCTCTTGCTCCAGTCGGTAGGAAGCAATAATATAGTCCGGCTTTGAGAAAGAAAACACTGTATAACTAACTGCAATTACAACTACAAAGTATTGAAATAATGGAAATGTCGGCCGAAATTCTGAAATTAGCACACCTGTAAGTAACAATGTTACGATAAACAAGGATAATAAAACAAACATCCGAAGGAAAGTCAAATGATATGCGCTTATATAAAGCAGCATTCTGCAGGTTGCAGATATAATAAGCACATACGTACATACTGTCATACAAGTCTTCACAATCTGCAATATTTTACTATTTTCAAATAAAGCTCTACATGTAACAATTAAGGCAACATTAAGAATAGCGACAAACAGCAATTCAAAAAAGCCCTGTCTGGCATATTCCGCATAGGTAAATCCCTCTGGCAGCTGGAACACTCCTTTTGCAAATAAATAGATAATCTGAATTCCGCAAAAGAGCGCATAAACTATTGTTAATACTAATAATACTGTAGTTGCTATTGAAGAATCTGCCTTCTTCCAGAATCGTTTCTCTTCTATCCCCACATTGGAAACTGCTGCTGCAAATACACAGTAGCAGATGAGGAATCCAACAAAAATCATAAGTAGTATGCCTATAATATCTGTGGATGCAAAAACATCTAGAATCTGATTGGTCAACTTACCAAATACCATATCAGCATTTGCTAGTAAAGCTGTAACCATCCATAAAAATGGGATGGAAATTAATACACCGATAAAAATATTACGCACTTTATCGTTCTTAAACACACTTGTTTTTTGCAGGAACTTAGTAAAGTCTATGAAGGGTAATCCAATACTTCCGATTGCTCGAAAAGGCATCCCTAACATTTTTAAAAAATGCTTTAGAAAATCCCATGCTCCATTTTCATAAATTTGATGCAACATGGATAAATCCAATAGAATAAGAATTGCAACTATATTAAGAAAATGCAGAGTTTCACTGCTTGTTAATACCGTTGATACTGCCAACAAAAATGCTCCAAGAAAATAGAGCTTTGTCCCCTTCTTTACGGTTAAAGACAGTTTCTTATACCCGAAGAAAAGTAAACTTATGATTAATAAGGTAATTAACAAAGTATTTAAACCTATACCTGCTTTATAAAATAATATTGCAAAACCAATCCCAAAGAGCAAACTGATTCCGCCAAATATCCCAAAGTTCTCTCTAAATTGTATCAGTAGCGGAGATGCTACCTTTTCATTTTGATTTTCCATAAGAAACCTCCAATTCTATGATGGTGTGAGTAAGTTATGCTATTTACAATAACTCGTCTATAAATTCATATCTATTAAATTCATAAATGACAATTCGTGTACTGTAAGTTAATTAAAATTAATATTCCATCAAATTGACAATATAAATTTTATATTGTGTTATCTTTTTCATCTTCTACATAGGTCAAAATATCGCCGGGCTGACAGTTTAACGCTTTGCAAATTGCCTCCAGCGTGCTAAATCGTATTGCTTTCGCTTTGTTATTCTTAAGTATTGATAAGTTGGCTAGCGTTAGGTCGACTTGTGACGCCAATTCAGTTAACCCTATCTTTCTTTGTGCCATTACTACATCTAAGTTTACAATTATCATGTTATCCCTCCAATATGGCCTTCCATGCCATTACAAGACCGTAGGAAAGTAATGTACTTTCCTGTTAGATTGTCAGATCATTCTCTTCCTTATAAATAACCGCCTGCTCAAATACTAAGGAAAGGACCAAAGAAAATAATCCTGCAATCAAAAAGACAGCTACAAGTACCAATGCTGCTGGGGTTACAACAAAAATTAATCTAACCGCCATGGAAAGTGAAATAATGAAGGAACACATACCCATTCTCTTTAAGGAGATTACATTTCCCTTAACAAAGGGGTCGCCTTTTAGAACTGTTGCAAACATGCTTCTAAGTTCTTTTAAAATCAATACTGCGAATATACCTGCAATTATGAAAATAATTGTGAAAGGCAGATAGAATTTAGTAAAAATACTATAAAACTCACCTACGTAATGAAAGCTAACCGGCACTGTTAAAGTCACTAGAATTCCTGAAAAAAACATAAAATCCAAACAAGCCTTTGTAAATCTAACTAAAAAACTTTTATTCATACCTTTATCTCCTATTTTTATTTATCCTTAATATAGCACCAATCAAACTGACTGTCAATAAATATTTATTGATAATCGATAAATTATTATTGTTATTAAATAATTGCAAGAGCAACTATGAATAATCTTCTTTTAGAAAATTTAATAGTAAAGCGAGATACAACTTTGTAAAAACGAAAGCCATCTTTGTAAATGAAAACTGAATATGTAAATAAGATGCACCTATTTTAAGAGAAATACAGGCCTCCTTAAGCTAAAGTTTCTTTTAAATCATCACATAAAAAAACACCTTCTAACCGCTCATAGGTTAAAAAGTGTTAAGTATTCTCTCGTTCATATAATTTATAATAAAACGAAATGAATGTTATAAAGAATTAAAACTCAACTATGTATTACATGAAGCTATGAATATAAGTTTTGCTCGAGGAAAATTAAGAAAGCTTTGTATTAATTGTATCCACAATATCTTTATGAATCTTTTCGATTTCAGTTATTCTTACACTACCAATAATTGTTTTCTCTTTCATAAAATCAATTTCTTTAAAGAGTTTCTTTAATAAGTTGTTAGTTTCTGGAGATGCACCCATAGATGCTTTTACTATTTCTTCTACACTAAATGAGCCAAGAATAGCTTTTAACTCTGAAGAATCGAGATCACCAATTTGTTCAAAATCTGCTATTTGTGCACAACCTTGTGGCTCTAATATATCATTAATTGTTATCTGATATAGTTTCGAAAGCTCTAAAAGTGCCTCTAAATTGGGTATGGACACTCCTGTTTCCCATTTTGATATTGCTTGTCTTGAGATATGTAATATATCTGAGATATCATCTTGAGTCCAATTGTGTGACTTTCGTAAACTTACTAAATTTTTTGCAATCATCCGAGTATTCATAAATTCACACCTTCTCTACATTTTATTATAGATCAAACAAAACTTTTGCCCCATGTTTCATACAATTGAAATTACCTTTTGTCTATTATTATATAGCTATTATAAGCAAATTCCAGAACTAAATTATTTACATATGCAATTGTCGGTTGCTAAAGCATATATACAATTGTGTACATAGAATTAACCCTTCTCACTTTCTCTTTATGTAATGAAACATGCAAAAGCTGATTACTTATTAGCAAATTAATCTTTATGTATTAGCATATTTGTAGGGTTGTCAAACATATGTTACACCATGCTTAACAAAATCAAATAGTATAGATC